>CAXUBN010000191.1:0-5277 GCA_964249255.1 uncultured Acetobacteraceae bacterium
GCCCTTGGCGGGTCCAGGGCGTCACGCGACAGCGTGCTTCGCACGACGCCCTGGCTTTGGCCTCAGATCGCGTCCGCCACCCTCTGCCCCGGCGCATCCTTCCGGTTGACCGGATCGCGCGTGAGCGTGTCCATCATGATGTCGCGGGCCAGCGGCGCCGCCACCTCGGCGGCCGCGTTGCCGTGCTCCACCACCACCGCGGCGGCGTAGCGCGGCGCGTCGTAGGGCGCGAAGCAGATGAACAGCGCGTGCGGCCGGTCCTCCCAGGGCAGCTTGGCCGAGTTGAAGTGGCCACTCTCGCGCAGGTAGCGGCTGACCCGCCGCACCTGCGCCGAGCCGGTCTTGCCCGCCATCTGCACGCCCGCCAGCGGCAGGCGGGCCAGCGGCGCGGTGCCGTGCGCCTCGTTCACCACGCCGAACATGCCGGCCCGGAGCGCCGCCAGATGCTCGTCCGGCAGGCCAAGCTCCGGCCAGTGGGCGGGATCGGCCATCGGCTGCAGGGTGCCGTCGATCGTGCGCGTGAGGTGCGGCTGCACCGCGCGCCCGGTGGCGATGCGGGCGGCATAGGTGGCGAGCTGCAGCGGCGTCACCTGCACGAAGCCCTGGCCGATGCCGCTGACGATGGTGTCGCCGCCGTTCCAGTGGTGGCCGTGGCCGCGCCGCCAGGCGGGCGTCGGGATCAGGCCGACGCGCTGGTGCGGCAGCTCGATGTCGAGCGCGGTGCCAAGCCCGAGCCTGTGTGCTGCGGCCGCGATCGCCTCCATGCCGGTGCGGCGCGCCACCTCGTAGAAGAACACGTCGCAGGAGAACTTGATGCCGCCATGGAGGTCGAGCGAGCCGTGCCCGTGCTTGGCCCAGCAATGGAAGCGGCTGCCGCCGACGTCGATGTATCCCGGACAATCGATGCGGTCGTGCGGCGACAGCGTGCCGGCCTCCAGCGCCGCCATCGCCACCGCCGGCTTGAAGGTGGAGCCCGGCGGATACAGCCCGGCGATCGTCTTGTTGATCAGCGGCGTGCGGGTGTCGGCGGTCCATTGCGCCCATTGCGCCTGGCTGACGCCGGAGTCGAACAGGCTGGGGTCGAACGACGGCGTGCTGACCATGGCCAGCACCTCACCGTTGCGGCAGTCCATCACCACCGCGCTGGCGGCCTCGTCGGCGATGCGGTTCAGCACCGCCTGCTGCAGCCCGAGGTCGACCGACAGCGTCAGCGTCTCGCCCTGGACGCCGTCGCGCCGGTTCAGCTCGCGGATCACCCGGCCGACCGAGTTCACCTCCATCTGCACCGAGCCCGGGGTGCCGCGCAGGCCGGAGTCATGGAACTGCTCGACGCCGGCGCGGCCGACGCGCATGCCGGGCAGCGCCAGGTTCGGGTCGGCGGCGACGTCGCGCTCGCCCGCCGGGGCCACGTAGCCGACGAGGTGGGCGGTGGTCGGCCCCTGCGGATACAGCCGGGTGGTGCCGACGTCGACCAGGATGCCGGGCAGGTCGGGCGCGTTGACCTCGATCCGCGCCATGTCGTCCCAGGTCAGGAAGTCGTGCACCACGACGGGCACGAAGCGGCGGTCGTGCCGGAGCTCGCGGTCGATGCGGGCGCGGTCGTGCGCGGCGAGCGGGACGATGGCGGAGAACCGGTCAAGGGTTCCCTGGATGTCGGTGGTCTCCTCGGCCAGCAGCAGCGCCCGCCAGTTCACCCTGTTGCCGGCCAGCGCGATGCCGAAGCGGTCGACGATGCGGCCGCGCGGCGGCGCCAGCATCCGCGTGCTGACGCGGTTGTTCTCGGCCAGCGCCGCATACCGCCGGCCGTCCGCCACCTGCAGCCGGTAGAGCCGGTTGCCGAGCGCGCCGAGTGCCCCAACCTGGGCCGCCATCAGCAACAGGGCGCGCCGGGTGAAGATGCCGCGCGACGGCAGGTCGGCCGGCGGCCGGCCGATCAGCCGGCCACGCCGGCGTACGGCGAAGCCAAGCGCCGCCGGCACGCCGCGGCGCAGGCTGCGGAACAGCCGGCTCATGCTGTGGGCGCCCAGGCCGGGACGGAAGGGGAGGCGACGCTCATGCGCGGGACGGGTCGGCGATGCCGCGATGCGCCCAGGTGAACAGCGCGGACAGCAGCGGATACAGCCCGGCAGCCAGCGCCAGCGCGAACAGGGCCGGACCGACCGGCAGGAGCCGCAGGCCGAGCGCGCAGTTCAGCGTCCAGTCCAGCAGGATCGACGTCCCCGCCAGCAGCACGAACACCGCCCACACCACGGGGAAGCCCTGACGGGCCAGTCCATGGCGCCAGCCCAGTCCGACGATATGGACGATCAGCAAGGTCAGGATGGCGATCCCAGGCGGCGAATGGCTGAGCAGATCGTAGAGCAGGCCTAACGCGAACACCATCGGCGCGGGCATCGAGGCGGGCCGGAACACCGACCAGAAGAACACCGAGGCCATGACGGCGCCGGGTAGCAGCGCGCCCTGCTCCGGCAGGCCCAGCGGCGCACACAGCAGCAGCAGCAGCAGCAGGCTGAAGATTACCGGCGCGGCCCGGCGCGCGGCCGCATCCAGCCGCCGGCCGACCGTAGGCCGCGGCCGGATGCCGGGATGGCGTTCCGGCGGCGCCTCCATCTGCACCGGTGCCGGCCTTCATCCGCGCCCGACGGATCCCGCCGGACCGCTCGCGTCCGGCGACGCGGCACCCGACCTGCGGCCGGGGAGCGCGTCGGCCCCGCCCTTGACGGTCCCGCCGCCCCTAACGGCCCCGTCTCTGTCCGCACCGGGCGGCGGCACGTGGCCGGGGGCATCCGGCGCCGCGATGCCGGTCAGGCCGTAGTCGAACAGCCTGACGATCGACACGTGGTCGAGCGCCGCGTACGGCTCCACCACGGGAAGGTTGGGCGACAGGTAGTGCACCGTGCCGATCGGGAGGCCGGCCGGAAACGCGTTGGCCACGCTGCTGGTCACCACGCGCTCGCCTTCCTCGGGTCGGGCATCCTCTGGATAATCCATCAACCGGGGCGAGGCGGCGTTGGTTCCGGCGGCGATGGCGCCCGCGTGCGAGGCTTCCAGCATCACCGGCACCCGGCTGTCCATGTCGGTGATCAGCAGCACCCGGGCCGATCGGAGGCCCACCTCCGTCACCCGGCCGACCAGTCCGCCGGCATCGACCGCCACCATGCCCTTGGCGATGCGCCGCCCCGGCGCCACCGACAGCAGCACCGCGCGGCCATAGATGCCGCTGGCGTCGGCCACCGCGCGCGCGGTGACGAAGACGGGTGCTGGATCCGGCATCCAGTTCAGGTTGCTCTTGAGGGCGGCGTTCTCGTCCGCCAGCGCCACGGCCACGTCGTACCAGCGATGCAGCCGCGCGTTCTCGGCGCGCAGCCGTGCGTCCTCGTGTGCCATTGCGAACAGGTTCGTGCCCTCGTCCGCCATCCCGCGCAGTGCATCGATCGGGCCGGCCAGCAGGGCGTAGAATGGCGCCACCGCGTCCGCGACCCCGATCCGGGCCTGCTCGGCCAGGCGCCTGTCAACCTGGCCCAGAAGCATGACGCCGCAGCCAAGGCCGATCAACAGCGGCAGGGTCAACTTGGCCAGGGCCTGGCGCAGCTGGATCGACAAACGGAACACGGCTCAGCCTCCCTTCCGCGCCTCGACGTGCGTCGGCCTCCTGCGGCGGGGGTCCTCGGCGGGATCCCCGGGGCCGTTCAATACATCGTTGTCAGCACGTTGCGCAGCCGTTTCATCTCCTCAAGCGCCCGACCGGTCCCGAACGCGACGCAGGACAGCGGGTTCTCCGCCACCACCACCGGCAGCCCGGTGGCGTCGCGCAGCACCTCGTCGAGCCGGTGCAGCAGCGCGCCGCCGCCGGTCAGCACGATGCCCTTGTCGACGATGTCGGCGGCGAGCTCGGGCGGGGTGTTCTCGAGCGCGGTCTTGACCGCGTCCACGATCTGGCTGACCGGCTCGGCCAGACTCTCGGCGATGTGGCGCTGGCCCACCGACACCTCGCGCGGCACCCCGTTCATCAGGTCGCGGCCCTTGACCTCGCGCCACGGGCCCCACTCGGCCTCGTCGTCGGGCGGCTTGGCCGCGCCCAGCTCGATCTTGATCTTCTCGGCCGAGGTCTCCCCGATGAGAAGGTTATAGTTGCGGCGGATGTAGGAGATGATCGCCTCGTCCATCTTGTCGCCGCCGACCCGGACCGAACGGGCATACACGATGCCGCCCAGCGAGATCACGGCCACCTCCGTGGTGCCGCCGCCGATGTCGACGATCATGGAGCCGGACGGCTCCGTCACCGGCAGCCCGGCGCCGATCGCGGCCGCCATCGGCTCCTCGATCAGCAGCACGCGGCGGGCGCCGGCGCTCTCGGCACTTTCCTGGATGGCGCGGCGCTCCACCGCGGTGGAGCCGGACGGCACGCAGACGATGATCATCGGGCTGGCGAAGCCGCGCCGGTTGTGCACCTTCCGGATGAAGTGCTTGATCATCTCCTCGGCGACCTCGAAGTCGGCGATGACGCCGTCGCGCAGCGGCCGGATCGCGGTGATGTTGCCGGGCGTGCGGCCCACCATGCTCTTGGCCTCGTTGCCCACCGCCAGCACCTGCTTCCGGCCGCGCACGTCGGCGATCGCCACCACCGACGGCTCGTCCAGCACCACGCCGCGGCCCTTGACGTAGACCAGCGTGTTGGCGGTGCCGAGATCGATGGCCATGTCGTTGGACATGACGCCGAGCAGGCGAGAGAACATCCTGAACTCCAGTCGTGGCCCGGCTCGGTGTCCGGGCCGTGCGCCATGGTCCCGATCCGGGCAGGCAGGCGAAGGGTCGATGACGTCCGGCTGCACCGGATACGGCCGGATCATTAGGCCGGCATTAACCGGCGGGCCGGAGAATGCCGTCCTGCCGACGGCGCGCACGGCTTAGCGGCGTGTCACGACATCGGCAAGCGGTGGCATGCCGCCGCATCCGATCCGTGGCCGCGTGGCAGCGCTGCCCCGGTTTAGGCACTCGCTCGCCATGTTGATACCGCGTTGTGTCGTTTTAGGGAGGATGGGCGGAACGGAGTTGTCCGCCCATCGCATGGAACCGGCCTGGGTGGCCGGGGGTTTTCGCAGCCGATCTCCGCGGCCATGGCCGCGATCAGCAGTTCAAGGAGCGTTTGGAACGATGCTACGCAAGTTGACAATGCTCACCACCGTGACGGCCCTGACCCTGGGCGTCGCTGCCTGCGATCCCTACAGCCCCGGCCAGCGCGCGGTCGGCGGCGGGCTGCTGGGTGCTGGCGCCGGC
>CAXUBN010000192.1:0-5269 GCA_964249255.1 uncultured Acetobacteraceae bacterium
CCGCACAGCAGCGCGCGCCGGAGCGTGCGGCGGCGGGCGGGTGCCGCGGTGCCGGCCCAGCCGTCGTTTCCGGCCGCATCCAGTCCGCGGACGTTGATCTCGTTCATGCGTTCGATCCTGCAGGCGCTGGCATCGGGGAAGCGTGGTCCAGAGGGGGCTCGTTAATATACCGAAAGGTAATATACCGGATGGTAGAATTGGTGGACGGGGCGATGTCAAGCGTCTTATGCATGACACCGCCAGCCCTGCCGCCGGTACCGGAGATCCGCGCCCGATGGGACGCCCACGCGAGTTCGACGTCGACGACGCCCTGGCCGCCGCCCGTGACCTGTTCTGGCGCAAGGGCTTCGAGGGCACCTCGCTCGCCGACCTGACCGAGGCGATGGGCATCACCCGGCCCAGCCTGTATGCGACCTACGGCAACAAGGAGGAGCTGTTCCGCAAGGCGCTCGGCAGCTACCGCTCCACCTGCATGGCGTTCGTCGAGGGGGCGCTGGCCGCGCCGACCGCGCGCGAGGTCGCGGAACGGATGCTGTTCGGCTATGCCGACTCGCAGACCGGCGACGCCCGCCCGCCCGGATGCCTGGTCACCCACGGGGCGCTGGTCTGCTCGGACTCGGCGGAGGCGATCCGGCAGGAGCTGATCGAATGGCGTGCGGTCCCCGAGATCGCGCTGCGGGGGCGGCTGGAGCGGGCGCTGGAGGCGGGCGACCTGCCCGGCGGCGCCGATCCGGCGGCCCTGGCCTGCTTCGTCATGACGGTCGTGAACGGCATGGCGGTGCAGGCGGCGTCCGGGGCGGGGCGGGACACGCTGCACGGCGTGGTCAGGACGGCGCTGCAGGCCTGGCCCAAGGCTTGACCCTGGGCCTGACCGCGCCGCGCCGTCGGCACGGGTGGTGCTGTGGATAGACGGATCGTTAACCGGGCGATGCGACCTTGTCGCCAGGCAATCCAGCATGGGGAGGGTTCGCCATGAGCTGGTTCCAGTCGAGCCTTGTCGCGATCGGCCTCGTCGGCGGGGCGGGCCCGCAGGTGGCCCCGGCCGCAGCCTCAGTCGCGGCCCCGATGGCGTCGTCGTCGGCGTCCGGCGCGGACCGCGTGGTCGCCTGCTGCTGCGACTTCGTGCGGGTCACCGGCCAGGTCTTCACCGGCCGCACCGGCGCCACCTTCCGCGTGGGCGACGTCGCCGACGACCTGTCCGGGGACACGTTCGGCCCCCGGGTGCTCGACATCGGCGGCGTCGATCCGGCGCGCTACCTGCACCAGCATTGCGGCTAGGTTCGGGATGTCCGCGATGTGCTGGCTGATCGCCGTTGCCGCCGTCGCGACCCTGGGCATGTCCGCCGCGGTGTTGGTCCTGCCGGGGCGGCTCGACCGCCTGGTGGCGGCCGAGCTGCGGCTGACCGACGCGGACCGGCGCTGGGCCAGCAAGCTCTAGCGGCGTGCCGTGCTACGGTCGGCCATGCGAGCGTTCCGGTCGTTCATCCCGTTGCTGTGCTGCCTGGCCGGATGCGGGTACGGCAGCGGCGTGCTGGCGATCGGCCCGAACACCTACGCGCTGTCCGAGGAGCGTCCCCCGGTGCTGGGCGGCGGCCGGGAGGCGAACCGCGTGGCGCTGGCCCGGGCCGGCGGCTTCTGCTCCCGGCAGGGCCGGGTGAGCGTGATCCTGGAGCTGCGTCCGGACGGCGACCCGTTCACGCCGTACTATCCGACCGCCTTTGACGTCACCTTCCGGTGCCTGCCGCCGGGCTAGGCGACGGCCGATGCCGCGCGCGCCTGAGCCGGCGCTGGTCGGGTACCTCGCCGGGCCGCGGTGTCGGGAATGCTGGGATACCGGTCGGTGGTTGAGGCTGCGTCATCCGCGATAGGATCCGGCCACCCCACCGGATCCTGCGCCGGCGGGAACACGGAGTCGCCTGTGGACCCTGACGAGCGCGACGCGATCCTCGTGACGGTCGGTCCGGCCAACCTCGCCGACGCGGTCGGGATCGCGCGCGTGCACGTCGCGGTGTGGCGCACCGCCTATCCTGGCATGCTGCCGGACCACACGCTGGCGGGATTGTCGCGGCCGCGGCTCACGGCCCACTACGAGTGGGCGATCCGCCGTGGCGCCGGCGTGCTGGTGGCCCGCAGCGGCGCCCTGGTGGTGGGCTTCGCCACCCTGTCGCGGCGGCCCCCCGGCGCGCCGGGAGACGGCGAGGTCGAGACCCTCTACGTGCTGGACGACTGGCGCGAACGGGGGATCGGCCGCTCGCTGATGCAGGCGGCCGCGCGGGCGCTGCGCGACCTGTCCTGCCGGTCGCTGTTCCTGTGGGTGCTGGCCGAGAACCCCAGCCGCTGGTTCTATGAGCGGCTCGGTGGCCGCCCGGCGCTGCGCTCGACCACCCGCGTCGGCGGCACCACGGTGCCGCAGGTGGCGATCGTCTGGGACCCGATCGATCGGCTCGCCGGACCGGCACCAGACTAGATCTGCCAAATCCGCCATGATTTGGATGAATACGCCATTCGTTTGCTTGAGATGCAAATGGACGTTGAGAGATAGGTCTTATCTCGAAAAGTATATCAATGATTACAATGATCTAGATGAGGCGGCACGGTTGGCACGCCCGATGCAATCCCTTCCATGCAGGCCGATCCGGCCGCTTCGGAAGGGAACACGACGATGACCACCATGACGGCGATCTCGGGCACCACCGCATTCCATGGCCGCCGCCCCGGCCCCGCGGCGCGTCCGGCCTGCCGCAGCGCGGGCGCGGTTCGCAAGGTCATGCACCCAGTCGGCCCCCTGGTCAGCCCCTGGGCCGCGGACCTGCGCCGGACGATGGAAACGGCGGCCGGCGCCACCGCCCGGTTCGCCCTGGCGCTGCTGCCGGTCTCGGCGCTGGCCGGTATGTTCGTCTGGCTGTGACGGTTGATCGCGACGACCGGCTCAGGCCTGCCTGATCTCGATCAGGTTGCGCCGGATGCGGCGGCCGCGCTCGATCCGGTCGACGATGAAGTCCTCGTCGCCCCAGCGGATGGCGCGCGCCATCGCCTGCGCATCCTCGGTGAAGCGCGCCAGCATCTCCAGCAACGCCTCGCGGTTGCTGAGGAACACGTCGCGCCACATCACCGGGTCGGAGGCGGCGATGCGGGTGAAGTCGCGGAACCCGGTGGCCGCGAACTGCAGCACCTCGCCGCGGCTCTCGCCCTCGAGGTCGTCGGCGGTGCCGCAGATGGTGAAGGCCAGCAGGTGCGGCAGGTGGCTGACGATCGCCAGCACCCGGTCGTGGTGGTCGGCCTCCATCTCGCGGGTCATGGCCCCGCAGGCCTGCCACAGCGCGGCGACCCGCGCCGCCGCCGCGGGATCGCCGTCCTTCAGGGGGGTGAGCAGGGTCCAGCGGCCCTCGAACAGGGTCGGAAACCCGGCATCCGGGCCTGAGTACTCCGTCCCCGCCAGGGGATGCGCCGGCACGAAGGCGATGCCGGGCAGCAGCAGCGGCCGGATGGCCTCGATCACGGACAGCTTGGTCGAGCCGACGTCGGTCAGGATGGCGCCCGGCCTCATGTGCGGCAGCACGGCGGAGGCGGCCGCCCCCATGGCACCGACCGGCACGCACAGCACCACGCCGTCGACGTCGCGCACGGCCTCGGCCGCGGTGTCCGTCACCCGGTCGGCGAGGCCGAGCTCGGCCGCCCGGGTCCGGACCGCGGGGCTGGCGTCGTATGCGATCAGCTCGCCCGCGAGCCGGTCCAGGCGCACGCGGCGCGCCAGCGAGCTGCCGATCAGCCCAAGCCCGACGATCGCCAGGCGCTCGAAGAGGGATGTGGTCATGATGGGTGGGCCATATCGGAAACGATCCGCGGGCACCAGCGAAGGCCAGGGGCGCTGCCCCCCTGGACCCCGCCAGAGGCGGAGCCTCTGGACTCCGGTCCTTGAGATCGGATCAGGGCATCATGCCGTTGCCGGGGCGGGCCTGCGCAGGCGGCGCAGCTCGGCGACCTGCCAGAGCAGCAGGACCGGGACGCCGATGGCGAGGTCCCGCCCCCGCCGCAGCAGGGACAGCCCGAACGACAGGTGCGGGTCCAGCCCGAATAGGCTGCCCAGCGCCACGTAGGCCGCCTCCTGCACGCCCAGCGCCGCCGGCACCAGGAACGAGACCGACAGGATGCCGCTGGCGACGCCCTCGATGGCGATCGCCGTGCCGATCGGGATCGGAGCGCCCAGCAGCCGGTAGGCGAGCCAGACCCAGGCCGCACCGGCCAGCCACGCCAGGAGGTGCACCAGCGCCGCCATCGCGATTCGCCCCGGCCGCTCGTAAAGCCGGTTGAGCCGGTCCTGCAGCGTGTCGATGCCCAGGCGAATGGTCCCGCCCCATTGGCCGGCCACCTGGCGGCCCAGGGACGCGGTCACGCGGCGGAACAGGCCGGACGCGCTGCGCTGGACCCAGATGAAGGCGGCCATGGCGGCGGCCATCAGCGCCATGCCCAGCGCCACCGGGCCGGCCAGGCTGCTGTCCGGATGGCGGTCGAGCAGGAACAGGAGGCCCAGCAGCACGAACAGGATCTGGCCCAGCACCTCGGTGGTGACGTCGACCACGTTGGCGGCGGCGGCGTCCGGCCATTCCACCGCGCCGCGCCGCGCGGTGGCCGGGGCGCCCGTGGCGCGGATCGCGATCAGGAGGCCGCCCAGCTGCGAGAACGGCAGGCAGGTGGTGGCCGCCTCGCGCACCAGGCGGGCCCGGAACAGTTGACCGAGCCCGAAGGCGGGGCACGCGAGGCGCCAGGCGAGCGCCAGCACCCCGTCGGTGGCGACCTGGGCCGCGACGAGCGCCGCAAATCCGAGCGCTCCCACCGACAGGGTCGCATGCAGCAGGGCACCGGCGCCGAGCCAGGCGGTGAAGCCGGTGATCAGCACCAGCCCCAGCAGCGCGAGCAGGATCGAGACCGTCTTCAAGCGGGCTTCAAGCGGGCGGCCTTCCGGCTCGAGCGGGGCGGGGGGCACCCGTCGCGCCGTCCTACACCAGGCGGCTCGCCGCGGGGAAGGCGTGGGGCTTTGACCGCACACGCGACGCCGGGCACACCTGCGGCGTCGATCCCCCGCGGAGACCGCAGAACCGATGCCCTCGACCGTCCTGCTCACCGGTGCCACCGGCTTCGTCGGCTCGGCGGTGGCGCGCGCGCTGCGGGCGCGGGGGCACGCGCTGCGGCTGCTGGTGCGGCCGGGCGGCGACCGGCGCAACCTCGTCGGGCTGGAGGCCGAGCTGGTCGAGGGCGACCTCACCCGGCC
>CAXUBN010000193.1:0-5255 GCA_964249255.1 uncultured Acetobacteraceae bacterium
CTACTGCATGCCCTCCTCCCACCTCTGCAGCTGTCAGCCTTGCCCAGGAAAAATAGCCATGAGGGGCCCCACCTGGCTCTGCAGCACCACCACCTGCGCGCGCAGCCCGGGCAGAGGGCCGGCCTCCCGCCGCGCGTCCGCCGCCGCCGGGCCGGCGCGGCCGGCGGCGTAGAACTGCAGCGCGCAATCCGGCGCCGCCGCATCGGACGCCGCCACGCCGGATGATCCAACGTCGGATGACCAGGCATCGAGCGCCGGCTGCACCACGTTCCAGCCCGCCTCGACGTTGTCGGCGCGCTGGAACAGCGTCGCGTCGCCGATCAGGCAGTCGTAGATCAGGGTCTCGTAGCCGGTGCTGGGCCCTTCCTGGAACCAGTCGGCGTAGTCGAACTTCATCCGCACCCCGCCCAGCTTCACGGTGGGACCGGGCACCTTGGCCGAGAACTGCATGGTGACGCCCTCGGAGGGCTGGATCTGCAGCACCATGATGTTGGGGGTAAGCTTCTCGACCGGCGTTTCGCGGAACAGCGCGTACGGTGCCTGCTTGAAGTGGATCGCGATCTCGGTCTTGCGCTGGGTGAGTCGCTTGCCGGTGCGCACGTAGAACGGCACGCCCGCCCAGCGCCAGTTGTCGATCAGCAGCTTCATGGCGACGAAGCTTTCCGTGCCGCTGTCCGGCGCCACGTCCGGCTCGTCGCGGTAGCCGATCATGGCGCGCCCGGCGATGGCGCCCGCGGCGTACTGCCCGCGCACGATGTCGCCCGGCACCAGCCGATGCACGGCGGACAGCACCTTGGACTTCTCGTCCCGCACCGCATCGGCGTCGAACGAGGACGGCGCCTCCATCGCCATCATCGCCAGCAGCTGCATGATGTGGTTCGGCACCATGTCGCGCAGCGCCCCGGTGGTCTCGTAGAACCGGCCGCGCCGTTCGACGCCCACCGTTTCCGCCACCGTGATCTGCACATGGTCGATGTTCTGGCGGTTCCACAGCGGCTCGAAGAAGCCGTTGGAGAAGCGCAGCGCCAGGATGTTCTGGACCGTTTCCTTGCCGAGGTAATGGTCGATCCGGTAGATCTGGCTCTCGTCCAGCACGTCGCGCAGCTGCGCGTTCAGCGCCCGTGCCGAGGCGAGGTCGGAGCCGAACGGCTTCTCCACCACCACGCGGCGATACCGCGCCTCGGTCTCGCGCGTGAGTCCGGCCGCTTCCAGCCGGCCCACGATCGGCGCGAAGAACCGCGCCGCCACCGCCAGGTAGAACACGCAGTTGCCGATCCCGCACAGGCCGGACAGCGCCCGGTAGGTGTCCGGATCGTCGAAGCCGCCGCGCAGGAACGAGACGCGCTGGCTGAGCCAGGCCCAGCGCTCCTCCTGCAGCTCGGCGATGCTGGCGCGCCGCTGCGCCACGAAGGAGCGCATGGTCTCACTGAGCTGCTGGCGCAGCCCGTCGCTGTCCAGGTCCGACCAGTCCACGGCGATGATCGAGAACCCCTCGTCGAGCAGCTCGGCGCCGACCAGGTTGTAGATCGCCGGCACCAGCAGGCGGCGGGTGAGATCGCCGCCGCCGCCGAAGATCACCATGGTGCAGGGCGGGCTCCGCCGCGGCAGCAGGCCGCCGGCGTCCTCCTCCTCGGGAAGGTCCAGGTCGAGCCGGGCCGACATCCTAGCGCTGCTGCTCCGCCCCGTGCTTTTCCGATCCGTGCTTTTCGGAAACATCGGCACCGTGCGCGTGCTCGGTATGGTGCTGCTCGACGTGGCCGCCGAACTGGAACCGCATCGCGGACAGCAGCTTCTCGCCGAAGTTGTTGCCCGACCGGCTGCGGAACCGGGTGTAGAGCGCCTGGCTCAGCACCGGCACCGGCACCGCCTCCTCGATCGCCGCCTCGATGGTCCAGCGTCCCTCGCCGGAGTCGGCGACCTGCCCGGTGTAGTCGGACAGGCTCTCGTTCTTGGCCAGCGCATTGGCGCACAGGTCCAGCAGCCAGGACGAGATCACGCTGCCGCGGCGCCACACCTCGGCGATGTCGGCGGTGTTGAGCTCGAACCGCATCTCGGGTGCCAGGTCGCCCGAGTTCTTGTTCTTGAGCACGTCGAAGCCCTCGGCGAAGGCCTGCATGATCCCGTACTCGATGCCGTTGTGGACCATCTTCACGAAGTGTCCGGAGCCGGCCGGCCCGCAATGCAGGTAGCCCTGCTCGGCCTTGGGATCGAGGCTGTCGTGCTCGCGCCCGATCGTGCGCTCGACGGTGCCGATCCCCGGCGCCAGCGCCGACAGGATCGGGTCGATGTGGTCGACCGCCTCCTGGGCCCCGCCGATCATCATGCAGTAGCCGCGGTCGATCCCGTACACCCCGCCCGACGTGCCGACGTCGACGTAGTGGATGCCCTTCTCCCGCAGCGTGGCGGCGCGGCGGACGTCGTCCTTGTAGTAGCTGTTGCCGCCGTCGATGACGATGTCGCCGGACTCCATCATGCCGGCCAGCGCCCCGATCGTGTCCTCGGTGATCCGTCCCGCCGGCAGCATCACCCAGACCACGCGGGGTGCCGTCAGCTTGCTGATCACCCCGTGCAGGTCGGTGGCGCCCTGGCTGCCCTCGGCCCGGCCCTGCACGGTCGAGACCACCTTCGGATCGCGGTCGAACACCACCACCTCGTGCCCGTGCCGAGAAAGCCGGACGGAGATGTTCCCGCCCATCCTGCCAAGCCCGATGATGCCGATCTGCATGGATGCGTCCTTGTTCGGATACGTGGGGTTCAGGCGCGTGATGTCGGGATGCGGAGCCTCAGGCGACGGCCGCGCGGATGGCGCTGCCCAGCCGCTCCAGCCCCGCCGCGAGGTTGCCCTTCACGTGCACCCGCAGCGCCCGCCGTCCGCGCTCGGCCAGCACGTCGAAGTCGCCGCGCGCCTGCGCCGCCTTGACCACGCCGAAGCTGTACCTCTCGCCTGGCACCGGCAGGTCGGCCACATCGTCGGCGGTAATTTGAAGGAACACGCCGCTGTTGGGGCCGCCCTTGTAGGCCTGGCCGGTGGAATGAAGGAACCGCGGCCCGAACTCCGCCGCCGTCGCCACGTGCCGTGCGTCGCGGATCACCAGCCGCGCCGACTGGATCCAGTCGATCGTCTTCGCGTCGCGCTCGATGTAGGCCAGCAGCGCCACGTAGTCGCCGGGCTTGACCGTGGCCAGGTGCGCCGTCAGCACCGCCTCCAGGGTATCGCCCTTCAGGCCGGCCGCGATCGCCTCCGGCGCGAACAGGCTGAAGTCCCCGTCGCTGGCGAACGGCGTTTCCCTGGGCAGCGACCCGCTCTGCGCGTAGGCGTCGGTGAGCTTGCGGGTCTCGACCTTGCTGGCCTCGACGTCGGGCTGGTTGAACGCGTCGATGCCGATGATCGCGCCGGCCACCGCGGTGGCGAACTCCCAGCGGAAGAACTCCTGCGCCACCTGCATCTTCGACGACAGCGCAATCGTCGCCACCGGCTGTCCCGCGTCGCTCAGCGCCTTCACCGCCGCGTCCTGCGTGGCATCCAGGCTGTCGGTCAGCCGCAGGTAGGCGAACACCCGGTCGTCGCCGTACGCCCCGGGCCCGCCCAGGGTCTCGCCCTCGATCGGGATCAGCCCCTTGCCGTCCTTGCCGGTCGACTCCGCCAGCAGCTGCTCGAGCCAGGCCCCGAGGTCGGCGATGCCGGGCGAGGCCACGATCGTCACCTTGTCGCGCCCATGGCGCGCCGCCACGCCCAGCAGCGTACCCAGCAGTACCCCCGGGTTCTCCTTGGGCGGCGTGCCGGCCGAGCAGGCCTTGGCCATCCGCTGCGCGTTGGACAGGAACTCCGGCAGGTCGAGCCCGATCGCCGCCGCCGGCACCAGCCCGAAGTTCGACAGCACCGAGTAGCGGCCGCCGATCTCCTTGTCGCCGTGGAAGATGCGCCAGAACCCGTCACGGGTGGCGATCTCCTCCATGTGCGAGCCGGGGTCGGTCACGGCGACGAAGTGCTCGCCCGCCTTGTCGCCGACCGCCTTCGTCATCTTGTCGTGGAAGTAGGCCTTGAGGATGTTCGGCTCCAGCGTGCCGCCGGACTTCGAGCTCACGATCACCAGCGTCTTCGCCAGGTCGACCTTGCCCTCGAACGTCGCCACCTGCTGCGGGTCGGTGCTGTCCAGCACGTGCAGCTCCGGGTAGCCGGCGCGCTGCCCGAACGTTTCCGCCAGCACCTCCGGCCCCAGGCTCGATCCGCCCATGCCGAGCAGCAGCACGTGGCTGAAGCCACGCTCCTTCACCGCCTCCTGGAACGCGGTCAGCTCGTCCACGTGCTCGATGCGCTCGCCCACGATGTCGAGCCAGCGCAGCCACTTGGCCTCGTCGGTACCCGTCCACACCGAGGCGTCGCGCTCCCACAGCTGCCGCACCGTGCCGGCCTTGCGCCATTCCTCGAGGCTCGCCGTCACCGCCTCGTCGAGGGCGGGCGGCAGCGCCACGCTCATCTTGGCGACGGTGTCGCCGGCCATGGTCGCCTTCTTCGCCGCCACGGCGCCCAGCAGCGCGTCGAAGCTGTCCGCGAACGCGTCCACCCCGTCCTTCACCAGCTTGGTGGTGACCCCGTCGAGGTCGAGGCCCAGCCGCTCCGCCTCGGCCAGCACGTGCCGGGCGCCGTCGACGTCCTCGATCAGCGCGTCGCGCGCCGTGCCGTGGTCGCGGAACGCGTCCATGGTCGCCGGCGGCATGGTGTTGACCGTGTCGGCACCGACCAGCTCCTCGACGTAGAGCACGTCGCTGTACGCCTTGTCCTTGACCCCGGTGGAGGCCCACAGCAGCCGCTGCGGGTTGGCGCCCGCCGCCTTTAGCGCCTGCCAGCGGGGCCCCGCCGAGACCTCCAGGTAGTGCTGGTACGCCATCTTCGCGTTGGCGATCGCCACCTTGCCGCGCAGCGCCTTCAGCGCGGCCGCCTCCGGATCGTTGTCCGCCACCCTCTTGTCGATCGCCTTGTCGATCAGCCCGTCGATGCGGCTGACGAAGAACGAGGCGACCGACGCGATGTGGCTGATGTCCTCGCCCTTGCCATGCCGCTCCTCCAGCCCGGAGATGTAGGCCTCCAGCACCTTCTCGTAGGCGCCCTCGGAGAACAGCAGCGTAACGTTGATGTTGATGCCGTCGCTGATCAGCTGCCGGATCGCCGGCACGCCCGCATCGGTGCCCGGCACCTTGACCATCAGGTTCGGCTTGCCGACCGCCTGCCACAGCCGCCGCGCCTCCGCGATCGA
>CAXUBN010000194.1:0-5246 GCA_964249255.1 uncultured Acetobacteraceae bacterium
TGAAGATCCCGATCAGACGCAAGGAAGGCCAGGGCGCCGCCCCTGGCCCCCGCTGGGGCCGCAGCCCCAGGCCCCCATGCTTAGCTGCGAAGACGTTCGATCACGGCGCCGCAGCCGGACAGCTTGCGCTCGACGGCCTCGTAGCCGCGGTCGAGGTGGTAGACCCGGCTCAGTACCGTCTCGCCACCGGCGGCCAGCCCGGCCAGGATCAGCGAGAACGAGGCCCGCAGGTCGGTCGCCATCACCGGCGCGCCCGACAGCGCCGGCACCCCGCGGATGATGGCGGATGCGCCGTGCACGTTGATCCGGGCCCCCATGCGGTTGAGCTCGGGCACGTGCATGAAGCGGTTCTCGAAGATGGTCTCGGTCATCATCGAGGCGCCGTCCGCCACCGAGAACAGCGCCATGAACTGCGCCTGCATGTCGGTCGGGAAGCCTGGATAGGGTTCGGTCATCACGTCCACGCCGGCAAGCCGGCCGGTCCGCCGCACCCGCATGGCGCCGTCCTCCTGCGTGACGGCGATGCCGGCCTCCTCCAGCACCCGCACCACCGCGCCCAGGTGGCCGACGTCGCCACCCAGCAGCCGCACGTCGCCGCCGGCGATCGCCACCGCGCAGGCATAGGTGCCGCACTCGATCCGGTCCGACACCACGGCGTGCCGGGCCCCGTGCAGCCGCGGCACCCCGTCGATCACCAGCGTGCCGGCCCCCTGGTCGGAGATCGCCGCACCCATCGCGACAAGGCAGCTGATCAGGTCGCCGATCTCCGGCTCGCGCGCCGCGTTCACGATCTCGGTGCGGCCGCTGGCCAGGGTGGCGGCCATGAGCAGGTTCTCGGTGGCGCCCACGGAGGCGAACGGCAGCACGATCCGCGCCCCGACGAGACCGCGCGGCGCCCGCGCGTCGATGTAGCCGCCCTCCAGCCGGATCTCGGCGCCGAGCGCCTCCAGCCCCTTCAGGTGCAGGTCCACCGGCCGAGTGCCGATCGCGCAGCCACCCGGCAGCGACACCCGCGCTTCCCCCGCCCGCGCCAGCAGCGGCCCCAGCACCAGGATGGAGGCGCGCATCTTGGAGACGATGTCATATGGCGCCTCGGTGTTGGTGATCTCGCCCCCTACCGACAGCGTCTGGCCAAACCCGCCGGTATCGCCCGCCGGCTCCTCCACCGCGTCGACGCACAGGCCGTGCTGCTCCAGCAGCAGCCGCATGGTGCCGATGTCGTCGATCCGCGGCACGTTGCTGAGCACGATCCGCTCGGAGGTGAGAAGGCCCGCCACCAGCAGCTTGAGCGCCGAGTTCTTGGCGCCGCCGATGCGGATCTCGCCGTGCAGCGGCCGGCCGCCGCGGATCAGGAATCGGTCCATCGCGCAAACCCCTGGCGGACTGACTGGAGGACGGGAACCGGGCGTGGCGCCTACATGCGCGGCGTCGCCACGCCCCGCTGGCCCATGTACTTGCCGGCCCGCTCGGCATAGCTGATCTCGCACGGTCCCGCACCCTGCAGGAACAGGAACTGGCAGATGCCCTCGTTCGCGTAGATCCGGGCCGGCAGCGGCGTGGTGTTGCTGATCTCGATCGTCACCTGCCCCTCCCATTCCGGCTCGAGCGGCGTTACGTTGACGATGATGCCGCAGCGCGCATAGGTCGACTTGCCCAGGCACACCACCAGCACGTCGCGCGGGATGCGGAACACCTCGATCGTGTGCGCCAGCGCGAAGCTGTTGGGCGGGATCATGCAGGTGGCGCCGGTGCGGCTGACGAAGGAGCGCTCGGAGAAGTCCTTGGGATCCACCACCACGCTGTCGATGTTGGTGAATACCTTGAACTCCGACGCGACCCTGGCGTCGTAGCCATACGAGGACAAGCCGTAGCTGATCACCCCGTCACGCTTCTGCGCCTCGACAAACGGCTCGATCATGCCGGCCTCGGTCGCCATGCGGCGGATCCAGCTATCGGGCATCACCGGCATCGACCAGGACCTCGCGTTCTCCGCCCGGACCGTGTTCCGGGGGTGTCATGCCGCAGCACTAGCCCGCCCGCCGCCCGATCGGCAATCACGGCCATATCAATCCGGCTCCGTCACGCCGGCCGGGGAGGGCGGCGTGCCGTTCGCGCGGGCGCGGAGCTGTGTCTTGCGTCGGCGCAGGTTGTCGCGCAGCGCCGCCGCCTCCCGTTCCAGCCGCACCTGGCGCGCCGCCGCCCGTCCGGTTCCCGGCGGCGGGGACTCGGCAGGGACGCGGGTGGAGTCTGGCGGCGGATCGGGCTGGCCCATGCGACATCGCCATCAAAATCTTGGTCGGGAGGACCCGCGGCTGGCTGGTGCTGTTGCAGGGATTCGAACCCTGGACCTCTCCCTTACCAAGGGAGTGCTCTACCACTGAGCTACAACAGCGGCGCCGTTCCGGACGTGGCCGGTTCCTAGCCTCCGGGACCCGGCCCCGCAAGGGGCTTACACCGCCCCGGCCCGCTCCGCCCCGTAGCTGTCCAGGAACACCTGCACGGCGCCCCCCACCAGGAGGTCGATCTCGGCGGCGCCCATCGGCGGCAGCATCTGCAGCCGCCGCTTCATGCTGGCCGGGGTCTGGCACAGCGCGAAGAAATGGCCGGCGGCGATCTCGGGGTCCGCATGACGCAGCCGCCCGGCCCGCATCTGCTCCACCAGCCAGCCCGCCATGTGCGCCAGCACCCGCTGCGGCCCGCTGTCCCAGTAGATCTGCGCCAGATCGGGGAACTTGCCCGCCTCCGATACGACGATGCGATACAGCACCAGGCTGGGCGGCGACAGCATCATCGCCAGCATGCGCTGCGCGATCTGGCGCAGGATAGCGGCGACGTCGTCCAGCTCGGCGGCGGGCTCGAACATCTCGGTCAGCATGGTCTGCGCCCGATGCGACACGAAGGCCGCGAACAGCTCGGACTTGCCGACGAAGTAGTTGTAGAGCGTGCCCTTCGAGACCGCCGCCTGCAGCGCGATGCGCGACATGCTGGCACCCTCGTAGCCGCACTCGGTGAACACGGCCTCGGCGCCCCGGATGATCTGCTGGCGCTTCTGCGTCAGCTGGCCGATCGGGTGCCCGGTCGGTCCCGGGGTCGGATGCTCGTTGGCCGCCACCATGGCGCTCCCCATGCCCGCGCCGCCGGGCCCCGTGGCCGGCCAGATGCCGCCCGCCTCGCGTGGGCCACGTTGACGACCGGAGCAAAGCAGATACTGTCGGCTTGTCAACGCTGACCGAACGGATCGGTCAGTCCCGACCGGATTGATGATCGTCCGCGGCCAACGGTTCGGCTCCGCGGCCCTGGCCGTGCGGCTCGGGCCCGATGGGTCTGTGCGGCGCCGGCGACAGGAGCGGCCCATGACCCCCCGACCGTTCAACCGCGGTCCCGACCGCACCTGGCGGGGCGCGATCCTGGCCGTGATCGCGACGCTGTCCGGCTGCAGCGTCGGCCCGGACTTCAAGCGTCCCGCCCTGTGGTCGCCAGCCGCCTGGCTGCCGCACGCGCGCGACAAGGCCGGCGATCAGCCGGTGACGGTGGCGAGCGTGGTCGACCCCGAGCCGCCCGATCCGCACTGGTGGGACGTGTTCCACGATCCCGAGCTGTCGGCCTTGGAGGCGCGCGCGGCGCAGACCAACCTCAACGTTCGGCTGGCCACCGTGCGCCTGGCGGAAAGCCGGGCGCAGCTGCGGATCACCGGCGCCGACCAGTATCCCACGATCAACGGCACCGGCAGCTACATGCGCACCCAGGTCAGCAGCAAGCTGGTGCAGCGCGGTCTGGAAAGCACGATCGACGGCATCCCTGCCGGTACCGCGGGGAGCGGTGCCGCCGGCCTCGGCGTCCTGGGCGGCTTGGTGGGCGGCGGCGCCGGCACCGCGCAGTCGACGCTGTCCGGCATCCGGCAATATGCGGGCTCCGCCAGCGTGCCGCCGTTCGACATCTACGAGGACGGCATCGACGCCTCCTACGAGCTCGACCTGTGGGGGCGGGTGAGGCGCGAGGTGGAGTCGGCGCAGGCGACCGCCGCCGCGTCGGTGGAGGACCGCCGCTCGGTGCTGATCGCGCAGCTGGCCGAGGTGGCGCGCGACTACATGACGCTGCGCGGCGACCAGACCATCCTGCGCATCCTCCTCGCCAACCAGAAGACCGCCGAGGACTCGCTGCGGCTGACCCGGCAGCGCTACGCGGGCGGCCTGACCACCGAGCTCGACGTCGACAACGCGCGGGCCCAGCTCACCAACACCACCGCGCAGATTCCCAGCGAGGAGGAGCAGGTGTCGCAGGAGGTGAACGCCATCAGCCTGCTGCTGGGCGAGCCGCCGCAGGCGCTGCGGTCCGAGCTGCTGACCGATGCGGCGCTGCCGCCGATCCCGCCGCTGGTGCCGGTCGGCGTGCCGTCGGAGCTGGCGCGCCGTCGGCCCGACATCCGCGAGGCGGAGGAGCAGCTGCATTCGGCCACCGCCAGCGTGGGCGTCGCGGTGGCGTCGTTCTATCCGCGGGTGACGCTGACCGGGGCGCTCAACTTCCAGACCCTGTCGCTCCGCGACCTCGCCTTCTGGTCGGCTGCCGCCTACAACGTCGGCCCCTCGATCAGCCTGCCGATCTTCCAGGGCGGACGCCTGCGCGGACAGCTGCAGCTCAGCAAGGCGCGACAGCAGGAGGCGGCGATCAACTACCAGCAGACCGTGCTCACCGCCTGGCACGACGTCGACAACGCGCTCGCCGCCTACGCGGCCGAGCAGCGCCGCAACGATCAGCTGGTGCAGTCGGTGACGGCGGCGCAGCGGGCGCTGGTGCTGGCGCGGGAACAGTACCTGCACGGTCTGCAGACCTTCCTGAACGTGCTGGACGCGCAGCGCACCCTGCTGTCGGCCCAGCAGCAGCTGGCCACCAGCGCCGAGGCAGAGTCGGCCAACCTAGTGCAGCTCTACACGGCCCTGGGCGGCGGCTGGGAAACCACCTTTCCGGTCGTGAACGGGGCGGCGGGTGGGGTCAGGGGAACAGGGTCGAACGGCTGACCGGTGGGTCGTTTCCCGCGGCACGTGAACCTTGGACGAAATTTCGGGGTTGACGGTCCGGGGCCCCGAGCCTAAATCCCCGTCATCGCAGCGACTGGCGGCACCGGCTTCGGCCCGATGCCCCGTTGCCTCCTCCGCTTCAGGGCTGAGGCCTTCCCGGCGATGGCAGGGGAGGAACCGTTCATTGACCTCATAAATCTGTATGGAAGGGATATGTTGGCGGCGTCTCCG
>CAXUBN010000195.1:0-5222 GCA_964249255.1 uncultured Acetobacteraceae bacterium
GTGCGCGAGGCGGCGCTGCTGGGGGTCGGGCTGGCGGCGCCGGCGGTGCTGGCGGCGCTGGCCGGGTTGGTCGGCGTCACCCTGCTGCAGACCGGCTTCCTGCTGCGGCCGGCGGGGTTGATGCCGCAGCCCGGCCGGCTCAACCCCATGCGCGGCCTGAAGCGCATCGTCGGCAGCGACAACCTGGTCGAAACGCTGAAGGCGCTGGCGAAGCTCGCGGCCTTCGCGCTGGCACTGCGCCACGTGCTGCAAGGTCTGTGGCCGGTGCTGCTGGGCTCGGTTGCCTGGACCGCGCCGGTCCTGGCGGACCGTACCGCGCGACTTGTGCTGGACTCGGCACTGCTGCTGCTGGCGGTGCAGGGGGGGGTCGCGGTGCTGGACGTGGCCTGGGTTCGCTACCGGCATGTGTCCGGCCTGCGGATGAGTCGGCAGGAGCTACGCGACGAGCACCGGCAGAGCGAGGGTGACCCGCACGTCAAGGCGCGGGTGCGGCAGTTGCGCCGGCAGCGCGCCCGGCGGCGGATGATGGACGCGGTGCCCAAGGCCACCGTGGTGATCACCAACCCGACCCACTATGCCATCGCGCTCAGCTATGAAGGCGGCGGCAAGGGTGCGCCCCGGGTGGTCGCCAAGGGCGTGGACGAGCTCGCCGCGCGGATCCGCGAGACCGCGCTGGACAACAAGGTGCCGCTGGTGGCGAACCCGCCGTTGGCCCGGGCACTCTACACGGTGCCGCTCGACGGGGAGATCCCGCGCGAGCACTTCCAGGTGGTGGCCGGTATCATCGCCTATGTCTGGCGGCTGAAGCGGCCGCCGCCCGGACCGCCGCCGGTGCGCTGAGCCGATGCCGGGACCCGTTCCGTCCCATGGGAACATTCGCGTGGAAATCCGAGCGACACGCTGGCGACGGCACCCCCTGTGCACTATTTGTTCAGGAACCGGATGCACGTGCCGCGGTCCGGATCGGACGCCGCGGCAGCCGCTCCCCGAGCCCCCTGCCATTGGCGGCCGGGGCGGGCTAGCTTCCCACGGACGATCGACACGGGCGCGGCTCATGCGCCGCAAGGAGCACAGATGGACAAGGCCAAAGCGCTTGAGGGCGCCCTGACCCAGATCGAGCGAGCCTTCGGCAAGGGCTCGATCATGCGCATGGGGCAGCGGACCAACGACAACGTGGACGTGGTGTCCACCGGCTCGCTCGGGCTCGACATCGCGCTCGGCATCGGCGGCCTGCCGCGCGGCCGGGTGGTCGAGATCTACGGGCCGGAAAGCTCCGGCAAGACCACCATGGCGCTGCATGCGATCGCAGAGGCCCAGAAGAAGGGCGGGACCTGCGCCTTTATCGATGCCGAGCACGCGCTCGATCCCGGCTACGCGCGCAAGCTGGGGGTCGACATCGACGGCCTGCTGATCAGCCAGCCCGACGCCGGCGAGCAGGCGCTGGAGATCGCCGACACGCTGGTCCGCTCCGGGGCGATCGACGTGCTGGTGGTGGACAGCGTGGCCGCCCTGGTGCCGCGGGCCGAGCTCGAGGGTGACATGGGCGACAGCCACGTGGGCCTGCACGCCCGCCTGATGAGCCAGGCGCTGCGCAAGCTCACCGGCACGGTGTCGCGCTCCAACACCATGATCATCTTCCTGAACCAGATCCGCATGAAGATCGGCGTGATGTTCGGCAGCCCCGAGACCACCACCGGCGGCAACGCGCTGAAGTTCTACGCGTCCGTCCGCCTCGACATCCGCCGCATCGGCCAGATCAAGGAGAAGGACGAGGTCGTCGGCAACCAGACCCGGGTCAAGGTGGTCAAGAACAAGATGGCGCCGCCGTTCAAGCAGGTCGAGTTCGACATCATGTACGGCGAGGGCGTCAGCAAGATGGGCGAGCTGATCGATCTCGGCGTGAAGGCGAACATCGTCGAGAAGTCCGGCGCCTGGTTCAGCTACGACAGCACCCGCATCGGCCAGGGACGCGAGAACTCCAAGCAGTTCCTGCGCGATCATCCCGACGTCGCCCAGGCGATTGAGCAGCGTATCCGTGCCCAGGCCGGCGTGGTCGCCAACGCGATGATCGTGGAGCCGGACGAGACGGAGGCGGCCGAGGCCGCCGATTGACGCGACCGCCGGCGGGTCAGCCGATCGCCGGCCCGCGCCGCGCTGCATCGAGTTCCGTTGGCCACGCCATCGGCCGGTGAGGAGCCCAACCCAGTCCGGCCAGCAGGCGTAGTGCGTCCTGCCCGCGTGCCGGCTCTTCGGTTGGCTGGTCCGCGGTGGTGGGCAATCGGTCGGCCGCCAGCAATGCGGCGATCATGGCGGCTCCCGTCGATAGGTGACGTTGCATCGTTCCACGCTCCCTGACCCCGGCACAGCATGACATCGAATGATAATCATTCGCAAGAAGCGGCGGCCGGGCGTCTTGCCGGTTGCTGCCGCAGGTGCGATTTTGCCGTCCGCACGACCCCATGCAGCGCGGGCCCCGGTGGGCCCAGTCCGGACGGAACCAGTAGATGGCCAAGATCAAGGTGAAGGAACCCGTCGTCGAGCTCGACGGCGACGAGATGACGCGCATCATCTGGAGCTTCATCAAGGAGAAGCTGATCCTTCCCTACCTCGACATCGACCTGAAGTACTACGACCTCGGCATCGAGTATCGCGACCAGACCGACGATCAGGTCACGATCGACTGCGCGCACGCGATCCGCACCTACGGCGTCGGCGTGAAGTGTGCGACCATCACCCCGGATGAGGCCCGCGTCGCCGAGTTCAAGCTCAAGAAGATGTGGCGCAGCCCGAACGGCACCATCCGCAACATCCTGGACGGCACCATCTTCCGCGAGCCGATCATCTGCTCCAACGTGCCGCGCCTGGTGCCGCACTGGACCCAGCCGATCGTCATCGGCCGCCACGCCTACGGCGACATCTACCGCGCGGCCGAGACCAAGATCCCTGGCCCGGGCACGGTCACGCTGACCTACCAGCCCGCCGACGGCGGCGCCCCGGTGGAGCTGGAGGTTCATGACTTCAAGGGACCGGGCGTGGCGCTCGGCATCCACAACACCACCGCGTCCATCACCGGCTTCGCCCGCGCCACCTTCAACTACGGGCTGGCCCGCAAGCTTCCGGTCTACCTGTCCACCAAGAACACCATCCTCAAGGCCTATGACGGCACCTTCAAGGACACGTTCCAGGAGGTATTCGACGCCGAGTTCAAGGAGCGCTTCGATACGGAGGGCCTGACCTACGAGCACCGGCTGATCGACGACATGGTGGCCTGTGCCATCAAGTGGTCGGGCGGCTACGTGTGGGCCTGCAAGAACTACGACGGCGACGTCCAGAGCGACATCGTGGCGCAGGGCTTCGGCTCGCTCGGGCTGATGACCTCGGTGCTGCTGTCGCCGGACGGCAACACGGTGGAAAGCGAGGCGGCGCACGGCACCGTCACCCGCCACTACCGCGAGCACCAGAAGGGGCGGGCCACCAGCACCAACCCGATCGCCTCCATCTTCGCCTGGACCCGTGGCCTCGACTACCGCGGCCGGTTCGACAACACGCCGGACGTCAGCCACTTCGCCACCACGCTCGAGAAGGTCTGCGTGGACACGGTCGAGAGTGGATCCATGACCAAGGACCTGTCGGTGCTGATTGGCCCCGAGCAGAAGTGGCTCACCACGCAGGATTTCCTCAGCAAGATCGACGAGAACCTGCAGGCGGAGATCGCCAAGGGATAAGCGTTCTCCAGGAGTCGGGATCCAAGGGCTTCGGCCCTTGGCGGGTCCAGGGCAGCGCCCTGGTCTTACTCCTCGCCCCCGCGCCGATACGGCGACAGCGTGGCCAGCTCCGCCATCTCCATCTCGCGGGCCGGCCGTTCCTGCTCCAGGTAGTCCGCAATCGCCCCGCGTAGGCCGGGATGGCGGATCCAGTGCACCGAATAGGTCGGGCGCGGCAGGTAGCCGCGCTGGATCTTGTGCTCGCCCTGCGCCCCGGCCTCGACCCGCGGCAGGCCACGGCTGATCGCGAAATCGATGGCGCGGTAGTAGCACAGCTCGAAGTGCAGGAACGGCCAGTCGCCGACGCAGCCCCAGTTGCGGCCATACAGCGCCTCCCGGCCCAGCAGGTTGAGCGCGCCGGCCACCGGCTCGCCGTCGCGCTCCGCCAGCATCAGCACCACCCGGTCGCCCAGCCGCTCGGACAGCAGCGGGAAGAAGCGCTCAGTGAGGTAGGCGCTGCCCCACTTGCGATCCACCGTGGACATGTAGAAGCGATGGAACGCCTTCCAGTGTCGCGGCGTGATCTCGTGGCCCTGCAGCGCCAGGAAGGTAAGGCCGGCGGCGTTGGCATCGCGCCGTTCGCGCCGCAGCGTCTTGCGCTTGCGCGAGCTGAGCGCGCCCAGGAAGTCGTCGAACGAGCCGTAGTTGTCGTTCTCCCAGTGGAACTGGGTGCCGAGGCGCTGCAGCCAGCCCTGCTCGCCCAGGGCCTCGTATTCGCGCTCGCTGCAGAACGTCACGTGCACCGAGGACAGGGCCAGCTGCTCGCAGGCCTGCTCCAGCGCCATCCCCAGCGCCGCCGGGCCGATGCCGGCGTCGGGCCGTAACAGCAGCCGTGGCCCGGTGACCGGGCTGAACGGGGAGGCCACCTGCAGCTTCGGGTAGTAGCGTCCGCCGGCGCGCTCGAACGCCTGCGCCCAGCCGCCGTCGAACACGTACTCGCCGTAGGAGTGCGACTTGGCGTACATCGGCGCCACCGCCAGGAGCCGGCCGGCCCCGTCGCGCAGCGCCGCGTGCTGCGGCATCCAGCCGGTCCGCTTGCCGGCGGAGCCGCTGTCCTCGACCGCCGACAGGAAGGCATGGCTCACGAACGGGTTGCCGTCGCCGGCGCACGCATCCCAGTCGGACGCGTCGAGGGCGGCGATCCGGCCGTGCAGGGACAGGGTGAGGGAGGGCGCCGGGTTGGACATCATGCCGATATGGAACGCGGCGCGCGTGCTAACAGTCGCCCACCTCGAACAGCCCCTCGACCTCGACCGGTGCGTCCAGCGGCAGCGACGGTACGCCGACGGTAGAGCGGGCGTGGCGGCCGGCGTCCCCGAACACCGCCGCCGCCAGGTCGGATGCGCCGTTCATGACGGTGGCGTGCTGGGTGAAGTCGGGCGTGCAGGCGATGAAGCCGCCCAGCCGCAGCACCCGGCGCACGCCGTCCAGGCCGCCCAGCGCCGCATGGATCTGCGC
>CAXUBN010000196.1:0-5215 GCA_964249255.1 uncultured Acetobacteraceae bacterium
GCGCGGCACGGTCACGCAGGGCGCGGTCGCGGTATCGGGCGCCATCGGCGGCTTCGCCGGCGTGGCCGGGCTGCTGCCCGACATCGGCTTCACCACGCTGACCATCATGCGCGAGATCGCGCTGATCGCACGGGAGGAGGGCGAGGACCTGTCGACGCCGGACGCGCGGCGGGCCTGCCTGGAGGTGTTCGCGCTGCGGCCGATCAACGCGTCGGCCGAGCAGAGCGAGCTCGGCTACTTCTCGGCCCGCGCCGTGCTGCGCGGCCGGCCGGTGGTGATGCTGCTGTCCGAGGTGGCCTCCCACTACGGTTTGGCGCTGTCGCGCAAGCTGTCGCTGCAGATGATGCCGGTTGCGGGCGCGCTGTGCGGCGCCTCGCTGAACGCGGCGTTCTTCGCGCACTACCGCTCGCTGGCCCGCGCGCACTTCACCATCCGCCGGCTGGAGCGGCAGCACGGCGACGGCGTGCGGGAGGCGGTGGACAGCATCCGCAGCGGCCTGGCGGACCGGATGGCGACGACCTAGGCGATCGATTCGCTGCCATCCGCGTCGCGGCGGGACGCGGCGAAGGCATCGGCGACCGCCCGCATCAGCATGAGGTCGTCGAGCAGGTCCGCGAAGCGCGTCGCGCCCCAGGCGCTGGTCGGGCGGAACTCCAGCAACCGGCCTTGTTCGACCATCCGCAGGGTGCGCGTAAGCGGTCCGACGCCGTCCATCGCCCTCTCACCCACGATCACCTGGACGAGCGTCGGTCGCGCCGCGCATCGCTCCGACAGCGCGTCCAGGGTCCGGTCGAACTCGTCGGCCACGCCGGGCTTGTCCGGGACGACCTGCAGGAACTGCACCGGCTTCGGGCCGTCGAGGGCGGCCTCGAAGCGCGCGACGCAGCGGCGGAGGTAGTCCTGGCCCTCGGCGGTGTGGGCGTCGGTGTGGTTGAAGACGGCCGACGGGATGTCGTAGCGCGCCTCGAACGCGGTGTGGGACACCCGCTCGTAATCCGGATCGGCCCGCTCGCCGACCGGGATGTGGCGGTACTGGGTGGAGTCGAGATACGCGTCGAAGCGGTCCCGCATGCTGTCGCGCACCATGGCCGGCGTCGAGAAGATCCAGTCGAAGGGTCCGCTCCAGTCGCGGGCGCCGAAGCGGCCGAGCAGCGAGGCGGCGTAGCAGTGGGTGCCGAGGCTGACGATGCCGTGCGGCACCGGCCGCGCCGGCGGAAGGAACTCCGCGCGCAGGGCGGCTCGGGCGGCGTCGGCGCGCCGGATGTCGTCGATGCCGTCGGGGTGCGCCGCCAGGGATGCGGTCAGCTTGCGCCGCGCTTCCTGCGTTCCGAGGAAGTCCGACAGCATCCCCGCCAGCGCATCGGCGGGCGTCCGCGTTTGGATGCCGTCGCTGAGTGCCCCGACCCAGTAGCGGAGGCCGTCCGGATCTGCCGGGCGGCGGAGGATGACGTCGTAGATCGCGGCGAGAACCGCCGGCGCGTCGAGAAGGGGACCCGTGGCTCCCGTTTCGGTATCGTTCTGGTCGGTGGTCATGGACGGGCTTCCGTGCATCGGGCGCGGTTCGGGGCGACCGGCCCCGGGTCGTCGTCATCTTGCAGGGCGGCGGGGATCCGCCAAGGCTGTTCATCGTGCCTCAGCCGGAACACCATCACATCATGCCCGCACGACCGTCGATCAACGTCTTCACGCCGCTGCCGCCGAGTCCCACGGACATCGCCAACGTCAACCTGCCGATCATCGGCCTGCTGTCGGCCGTGGCCGACGTGACGGTCTGGACGCCGCAGGAGTTCTGGGACCCGCTCGCCGACCCGCGGATCGAGGTCCGATCGTTCCGGGGCGATGCGATCGCGTTCTGGGAGCTCAACTCCGCCGACGCCAACATCTTCCACATCGGCAACAACCGGGAGATGCACGAGGACATCTTCGACGTGGCACGCCGCGTGCCCGGCCTGGTGGTGCTGCACGACGTCAACCTGCACGACTTCGCGCTGGAGATGTTCCACGCCGGGCGCGTGGCCACCTACAACGAGATCCTGCTGCGCTGCCACGGCGAGGCCGCGCTGGGCGAGGCGCGGCATGCCCTGGCGCACGGGGGCATGGACGACGTGATCGAGCGGTGGCCCTGCACCCTGGCGCCGGCCACGCGCGCCACCGGGATCCTGACGCACAACGAGGCCGCGGCGACCTGGCTGCGGGATCGGACCGACATCCCGGTGTTCTTCCTGCCGCTGCCGTTCGCCGATGCGGCCTGGCCGGAACCGCCGGTCGTCCGGCCCGCCCCGGCGCGGCCGTACCGCCTGGTGGTGTTCGGGTTCCTGGGCAGGAACCGCCGGGTCGAGGAGATCCTGAGGGTCCTGGCCGGCAGCCCGCTGCGCGATGCCTTCCGGCTCTCGATCTGCGGCAGCTACCACGATCCCGCCGGGCTCGATGCCCTGATCGACGAGCTCGAACTGGCCGATATCGTCGAGGTGGAGGGCTTCGTGCCGTTTCCGCGGCTCAACCAGGCGATCGCCGCGGCCGACCTGGCGTTGAACCTCCGCAACCCGACGGTGGGTGAGGCATCGGGAAGCCAGCTGCGGATCTGGGCGAACGGCACCCCGTCCGTGGTGAGCGACCACGGGTGGTATGCCGGGCTGCCGGCGGATTGCGTGCACTCGATCGACCCCGGCAACGAGCGGGAGGACCTGATGCACCTGCTGGTCGACCTGTGCTGCCGCCCCGGGCACTACCGTCGCCTGGGCGAGGCCGGTCGCCGCCACGTACGGGCCGTGCACGACCCGGAAGGCTATGTCGCCGGGTTGCTGGACATCGTTCGAACGGAGGCGCAGCGCCGCAGGGCCGGTCTCAGGCGCAGGCTGGGGCAGCGCTTCGACGGGACGGACCGGTTCGGGGAAACGCTGGCCGCGCGGGCGGTCTCGGCGCTGTTCCCGGTCGACCGCGGCATGCCGGCGCCGCATGCCCCGTGGGACGGAGCGTGACGCCGGGATCGGTGCCGCGACCGGATCAGGTCATGGGTGGAGGAGCTGGGCAGCGTCCGCCATGCCCGCCTGGGGGGTGACCCGGGTGCGACCGGTCAGGGCCATCGCCGTCACCGCCAGCGTGGCGATCAGCGAGGGCACCGCGGCGGCCAGGAACAGCGACGGGTTGTCCCAGCGCAAGTGGATCAGCAGGCCGCCCAGCAGCGGCCCCACGACCGAGCCGAAGCGCCCGACGCCCAGCGCCCAGCCCACGCCGGTGGCGCGGATGGCGGTGGGGTAGTAGGTCGCGGCCAGCACGTTGGCGGTGGTCTGGCCGCCCAGCACGCCGAAGCCGGCCAGGAACGACGCGGTCATGACCAGGGTGGCCTGCGAGGGGCCCCCGCCGCCACGGCCCAGCATGGCGACCGCCACCGTACCCATCAGGTAGAGCGGCAGCAGCACGACGAAGAAGCCGAACCGGTCCACCACCGGCCCCAGCACCAGGGCCGCCAGCGCGCCGCCGAACTGCACCAGCGTCACCGCGATCACCGCATCATGGACCGACAGGCCGCCGGCGCCGCTCAGCACGGTGGGCATCCAGCTCGACATGAAGAACACGTCGAGCAGGCTCATGAAGAAGATGACCCACAGCAGGCCCGTGCCGAGCCCGCGCCCCTCCAGGAACAGGTGGGCCACCGGCGCGCCGGTGACGCGCTCCTCCCGAATGGTGAAATGCGTCCCCGGCCCGAAGTGGGCGGCGGGGGCGATGCGCTGCAGGATGCGTCGCACCGCGTCGTCGCGGTTCCCGCGCGCCGCGAGGAACCGGATCGACTCCGGCAGGGCCGCCGCCAGCACCGCCGCGAGCGCGATCGGCAGCACGCCGCCGATCGTGAACATGACGCGCCAGCCGTGGGTCGGGACCATCGAGGCGGCCAGCAGGCCACCCACCGTCAGGCCAAGCGGGAAGCCCACGAACATCGCCATGGTCAGCGCCGCCCGCCGCCGCGTCGGCAGGTACTCGGCGGTGAGCGCGATCCCGTTCGGCAGCGCGCCGCCGATCCCGATCCCGGTGAGCAGGCGCAGCCAGAACAGGCTCGTCAGCGAATGCGCGAAGGCGGTGGCGAGCGACATCGCGCCGAACATCAGCGCGCTGCCGATCATCACCCGCTTGCGTCCGATCCGGTCGGCGAACGGCGCGATCACCGCAGAGCCGATGAACAGCCCGACCACGCCGGCGGCGAACACGCCCGACATCTGCACGCGGGCGACATGGAGGTCGCGGATCACAGCCGGCGCCACGAAGCCGATGATCTGGGAGTCGAATCCGTCCAGCCCGGACAGAAGGAAGCACAGCGCGAACACCGTGATCTGCAGGGGGCTGATCCGGTTGCGGTCGATCCAGGCCGCCACGTCGATGGTGTCGCTGGTTTGCGTCGTGCCGGCCACGGTCGAACCCCCCGGGGCACCGTTCCGCGACGTTTGCCCGTCGCGCACTTGATCATCGCACGGGCGGCCACACAAGGTTTGGCCGCGAAGGGGCGGGCGGGCCGCTACTGGATCCCGCCGCCCTTCAGGCCGAGGAAGTCGTCGGCCATCTTGGCCGTCTTGGTGCGGCAGCTCTTGATCGGGTTGCCGGTGGCGACGTGGCAGGCCTGCGTCGCCACCTGCCAGTCGGACTGGCACGAGGCCAGCAGCCGCTTCTGCGCCGCCTGGCTGTCGACCGGCTTGTCGGCGCCCGGCTTGAAGTTGCGGTCGAAGCAGGCGTTCAGCCGCTGCGCCGCCACCTGGGATGCGTCAAGGGTGGCAAGGGTGTCGGCCCCGGCGGATGCGGGGATCAGGAGGGCCGCAAGGAGCAGCAGGCGCATCGTGTGGTCCTTGGTTGTGAGGGAAGGCCAGGGGCGCTGCCCCTGGACCCCGCCAGAGGCTGAGCCTCTGGACTCCGGTCCTTAGGATTTGGGTTTCAAGGGCCGTGCCCTTGGCGGGTCCAGGGCGTCACGCGATAGCGTGCTTCGCACGACGCCCTGGCCTTCTACCGCCGCGCCAGCCCGATCAGCGCGGTGCATAGCCCGAGGCCCAAATAGATCGTCATCATGAGGAAGCCGAGCCGGAACACGACGTGCGGCATCAGCACGCCGGCCAGCCCGGCAAGGGCCCCGGCAGTGGCAAAGATCGCGGTCATGGACATGGATCAAGCAGGTCGGGCGGCACCTGCCCGGCGCAATGGGCGGCGACGTTGTCCAGCGCGCGCAGGCCCATGG
>CAXUBN010000197.1:0-2450 GCA_964249255.1 uncultured Acetobacteraceae bacterium
GTGGGGGTGGCTCCTCGACCGGCGCCTTCTCGGGCGGCGTCGGTGACACCGGGGCCACCTTCTCCACCGCGGACGGCGCCGGCACCGTCTGCTTGGTCGGCTGGTCGCCGCGGCGCGATTGGCTGGGCGGACCCGCGAAATCCATCTCGACCGATGGCGCGTCCGGCGGCTCGGGCGGCTTGGCCAGCGGCGGGATCACCACCAGCAGCGACAACAGCAGCAGCAGGTGCAGGCCGCCCGAGACGTAGGCGGCGCGCCGGAGGCCCTGGTTGTCGTCGCGGCTCCGCATGGGCCGGGTGAAACGGTCTACTTGGGTGCCGCGGCGGACGGCTGCTCGGCCAGCAGCGCCACCTTGGTGAAGCCGCCCGACGTGATGGTGCCCATCACCTGCATGACGCGGCCGTAGTCGATGTGCTGGTCGCCGCGCACGAAGATACGGTGTGCCGGGTCGTTCTGCGCCGCCGCCTGCAGCCTCGCCACGAGGTCGTCGTTGCTGACCACGTCGTCGCCGAGATAGATCGAGCCATCGCCCTTGATGGTCACCGTGATCGGCTTCGTGTCGGCGTTGACGGGTGCCGCGTTGGTCTTGGGGAGGTCGACGTTGACGCCGCTGGTCATCAGCGGCGCGGTCACCATGAAGATGATCAACAGCACCAGCATGACGTCCACCAGCGGCGTCACGTTGATGTCGGACATCGGCCGGTAGCGGCCGCGGCCGCCGCGTCCTCCGGCCCCGCCGCCCAGGTTCATCGCCATGGCGCTAAGCCTTCTCCTCGGACTGGCGCGACAGGATGGCGCCGAACTCCGTACCGAACGCTTCCAGCCGGGCGGCGAAGCGCTGCAGGTCGCTGTTGATCTTGTTGTAGGCGATGACCGCCGGGATCGCCGCCACCAGGCCGATGGCGGTGGCGAACAGCGCCTCGGCGATGCCCGGCGCCACCACGCTGAGGTTGGTGTTGTGCATGGCGGCGATCGCCGAGAAGGAGTGCATGATGCCCCAAACGGTGCCGAACAGGCCGATGAACGGCGCGGTCGAGCCGACGGTGGCCAGGAAGATCATCCAGCGCTCCAGCCGCTCGAGCTCGCGGGTGACGGTGATCGCCATGGCGCGCTCGACTCGCTCGCGCACGCTGCCGCGGGACAGGTCGGCGCCGGCGACGCGGGCGCTGCGGCGCCATTCGCCCATGGCGGCGCCGAACACGGCGGCGATCGGATGCGCCGGCTTGGCGCCCTCGGTCTCATACAGGTCGTCCAGGCTACCGCCGGACCAGAACCGGTCCTCGAACAGGTTGGCCTGTCGGTTGGCGCGGCGGACCGAGACCGTCTTCTCGAAGATGATCGCCCATACCCAGACGCTGGCCGCGACCAGCCCCAGCATCACCAGCTTGACGACGAAGGAGGCCTGCACGAACAGCCCCCACAGCGACAGGTCCCCGCCCGACGACGCCGCCAGGTTCGCCGCATCAACCGCCCGATCCAAACGCGCCTCCCACACACCGCCGTCAGCACGGCCGCGTCCCTCTAGAGGGTTTTGAACGCGAGAAGAAGCTTTGTCCCCTAGCGGCTTGCAGATGGCCGGTTTTTAACCAGGCGCGGGGTGCTGGTCAGGTGGCGAGGCCGGCCAGCACGGTGGCCCAGGGTTCGGGCAGCCGCACCGGGCGCATGGTGGCGATGCGGATCACGGCCAGGGTGAGGTCGAGCACCGCCGCCGTTTGGTCCCCCGCCAAGAGGCGCTGGCGCAGCCGGACGCTGGCGGGACGCAGCTCCGCCACCCTGGTCTCGACCTCCACCAGATCGTCGAGTCGCAGGGGACGCAGGTAGTCGGCCGACAACCGGCGCACGACCAGCACGATGCCGTGCCGTTCGAGGAGCAGCGCCGCCGGGATGCCGTGGTCACGCAACGCCTCGGTACGGCCGCGCTCGGCGAAGCCGAGATAGCGTGCGTGATACATCACGCCGCCGGCATCGGTATCCTCGTAGTAGACGCGATACCCCGCACGGTGGACAGTCAGGCGCCTAGTCCTCCGCCAGCAGGTCGAGCTGGGCGCGGTCCTGGCTCGGCGGCGCCCGCAGTCCCAGGTGCCGCCATCCGCGGTCGGCCAGGACACGGCCGCGGCTGGTGCGCAGCACCAGCCCTTCCTGGATCAGGAACGGCTCAACCACGTCCTCCAGCGTGTCGCGTGCCTCCGCCAGTGCCGCGGCAAGCGTTTCGACACCCACCGGGCCGCCGTTGTGGTGCTCGGCGATGCGGCGCAGGTAGCGCCGGTCCATGGCGTCCAGCCCCATCGCGTCCACCTCCAGCCGGGACAGCGCCGCGTCGGCCAGGGCGCGGTCCACCGCCGCCTTCGGCCGTCCCCCCGGAGCCCCCACGCAGGCGAACTCCCGCAACCGACCCAGCAGCCCGCCGCCCACCCCCCGCCTCCCGACCCCCCGACCCCCGCGATCCCCCC
>CAXUBN010000197.1:2460-5200 GCA_964249255.1 uncultured Acetobacteraceae bacterium
ACCGACGCGCGATCTCCTCCGAACCCTCCAGCGTGAGTGCGAAGCGCAGCTTCTCCGCCCCGCGCGACACGATCAGCCGCAGCTCCTCGGGCGTGTAGAACACCAGCCGCAGCGGGATGCCGAAGCGGTCGCGCAGCGGGGTCGCCAGCAGGCCCGCGCGAGTGGTGGCGGCGACCAGCGTGAACGGGGACAGATCGATCCGCACCGAGCGCGCGGCCGGCCCCTCACCGATGATGAGGTCGAGCTGGAAATCCTCCATCGCCGGATACAGGATCTCCTCGATCGCCGGCTGCAGGCGGTGGATCTCGTCGATGAACAGCACGTCGCGCGGCTGCAGGTTGGTCAGGATCGCCGCCAGGTCGCCGGCGCGCTGGATCACCGGGCCCGAGGTGGCGCGGAAGCCGACGCCGAGCTCGCGCGCCACGATCTGCGCCAGCGTGGTCTTGCCCAGCCCCGGCGGCCCGTGCAGCAGCACGTGGTCCAGTGCCTCGCCGCGGCCCCGCGCGGCCTCGATGAAGATCTGCAGGTTCTCGCGGCTGGCGCGCTGACCCACGAACTCCGCCAGCAGCTGCGGCCGCAGCGAGGCCTCGGCCGCATCCTCGTCGGACCGGTTCGGGTCGATCGCGCGGTCGGATCCGAGGGCGGACACCGACTTGGCGTTCATCGCGCCAGCTCCTTCAGGCTATCGCGGATCACGGCATCGAGCCGGGCGCTGCCCCCCAGCCGCTCGACGATGCGCAGAACCACCGGATGCGCCTCGACGCGGCGGAAGCCCAGGCCGCCCAGCGCCGCCAACGCGTCGGCCTCGATCCCGCCGCCGGCCGCGACGGCAAGACCCGGACCGGTGCTCGTCGGCATGCCGCCCGCCTTGTCCTTGAGCTCGCTCAGGATGCGTTCGGCGAGCCGGGCGCCGACGCCCGGGGCTCGGGTCAGGCTGCCGCGGTCGCCAGCGGCCAACACGGCCACGAGGTCGCGCGGCGACAACGCCGACAGCACGCCCAGCCCCACCTTCGCCCCCACGCCCTGCACCGTGGTCAGCAACCGGAACCAGTCCCGCTCGGCGGCGTCGGCGAAGCCGTAGAGCAGGATCGCATCCTCGCGCACCACCGTCTCGACCAGCACCCGCGCCGGCTCCGGCGGGCGTGGCAGCGCCGACAGCGTGCGGGTGGAGGCCTGAACTAGGTAGCCGACGCCGGACACGTCGATCACGCAGCGGTCCGCCTCGACCTGCGCCAGCAGTCCGGTGAGCTGCGCGATCATGGCCTGGCGAACGAGGATCGGGGAGGTCGTCTCATCGAGGCAGGCTAGCACGGCGTTGGCTGAGGTCACGCTGGGTGGTCGTCCTCACGATCCAGCGCAACCGCGATCCGCAAGATCAGCCCGGCCCAGCCGTCGGCGATAGACTGTCCGACTTACTGGCATGCCGTTGTCCTGGAGGCCTTTCAGCAACGTGCGCAAGCGGGCCTAGAATGGTGATTGGCCATGCGAGCCGAACCAGACCAATTTGAGATCTCTAAGAAGATCTCGAGCTTCAACAGGCGGCCGACCGCTAGCGGCATTCAACCGACAGGCCGAGTTGGCGGTGACGATTTATGGCAATGCTTACGATAACGCAGGAAGCTGTGCCTGGATTGAGGACGTGTTAACCAGCGATTTAAAGTACCACCCATCCTACCCACCGCCGTCTGCAGGAGGGAACTAGTTGGGGCGGAGTTTGACACGCCGCATTTGATCGATTGGACAGCGCAGACGCCCCAGAGGTGCTGAGCCAGCAATTCTACGTCCAGCCCGGCACCTTCGAGCGCATCCAATTATACTACCTTTGAATTTTCCAAGATGCCGTTCGGAACCTGCTGGCCACCTCCTTAATAACACCTTCGCCAGGATGCCTACGCTAGATGTACTTACACCTGAATGCCTATGAATGGCAGTCTAGAGTGAGCGGCATGACCCGCATGATGGTGTTCAGCACCAAGCCTTTGAGCTCGTCTACCGACGTCCAGGCGGCAAAACCAGGAAGAACCTCGGCGATTACATCGAGGGCATGGGCAGCACCGAGCTACGCTTCCTGGAGATCTTACAGGCAACGCATCACCTTGAGGTGTCGGTGAGTGGCTAGCCTGTCCTGGTGGTACAGCGCCTCAGTACCCACCGGTTTAATGGTAGCGCGCTTCCCCAACGACCGGCCGGACAAGCTGGTAGCGACATAATAGCCGCGTATGAATGGTAACCCACTAGATTGTAACAGAATAGTTTAATGCAATATCGCCGACACGGCAAGGCGCCAGTTGTCGCCCTGTAGCGGGGCTGCAACGTTCCCGCACCGTGCGACTGGATCCCGTGTCGCGTGATTGCTGCCACATGACGATCTTGTTATCCGTTTTGTGAGCGTAGCAGCACATTGCATCACGACGATCCCGTCGCGATGGCCGGAGGACTTTCCAAGCCATGATGAGCTCCATGAAGTTTCGGAATTCCCTCTTGTTGTCCACGGCCGTTGCCGCCGGCTGCCTGATGTTGCGCCCTGCCGTGGCCCAGACGGCAGCGCAGGCCCCCGCCCAGGCGTCCGCCCAGGCGTCCGCCCAGCCATCGACGCAGACGTCCAGCCACGCCAAGCCTCACAGGAAGGCGCACCCCAAGGCGCACAGGGCGTCGCAGTCCGCCCGCACCACGCCGACCACGCCGCTCACCCCCGGCTCGCCGTCCGGCAGCGTGTCGCCGGCCCCGTTCGGCGCCCCCC
>CAXUBN010000198.1:0-5161 GCA_964249255.1 uncultured Acetobacteraceae bacterium
TGCTCGATCCGGGCGTGGCGGCGGCGTCGTTCCGGTTGCCGGACGGTCTCAAGGTGCGCGGCGGGCGCGGCAAGTGGCTGCTGCGGCGGTGGCTGGAACGAGAGATGCCGGACGCACGCCCGTTCGCGCCGAAGCAGGGCTTCACCGTGCCGGTCGGCGCCTGGATCGCGGCGCGCGGCGACCGGCTGGCGCCGCTGGTGTCGGCGCAGCCGGGTGTGGCCGCGATCGCCGCCCCGGACCGAGTCGCCGCCCTGTTCCGCAACGCCGCCGGCCGGCGTGAGCGGCATGCGGCCTGGACCCTGCTGTTCTATGCGCTGTGGCACCGCACCCACATCGAGGGCCGGCAGCCGGCAGGCGACGTGTTCGAGACGCTGTCGACCTGACCGGGCGGCTCGTCAGGCCGCTTCCGCGAAGGCGTGGCGGCGGCAATGCTCCAGGTAGGCCGCCTCGTGCACCGAGACGAGGTCGACCACGCTGTTCCAGAGCCAGGACGGTGCGTCCAGCGAGCGCGAGCGGTTTCGGCGCAGCTCGGCCAGCCACGCCGCGCGGGCATCGAGGGGGAGCTGGCGGGCATGTCCGCTGCCGACCACGTGGGCCAGGAAGCCGGCGATGGTGACCGCCTCCTGGCGGCTCATCCGCTCGATCTCGAGCTTGAGGTCCTGCGGCAGCAGCTCGCGCAGGAACACGGACCGGCCCAGCATGCGTGCGGCCAGCATGCGCTCGCCCAGGTGCGGCGACAGCGCCCGGGAGCCGGCGACCACGCGCTCGGCGTTGTCGCGCGGCATGGTGGCGGCAGTGCTGCGCGGTGCGGCGGCTGCGATCGCCTCCTTGACGTCCATCAGGCAGTGCCGCTCGGCCTTGCCGGTGCCCACCGCGACCAGCACCGCCAGCCGCAGCCGGCCCAGCGAGCTGCAGCCCTTGCGCCAGTAGGCGGCGTCCAGCACCCGCACCGGCGCGTCGTCGTCGCGCGAGCGCAGCGAGGTGGCGAGACGCCGCACCGGTTCCTCGGCGAACAGGGTTTCGACCGCCGTCCGCTCGTCGCGCCGCAGCGGCCAGAAGCGCTTGCCGAGCGGGATCGCCGGTTCGACGCCCTCGATCCGCTCGTCGGCCAGGTGCTTCCAGGCGCGGCCGGCCGCCTCCCGCATGATCCGCCGCACCACCCGCGGAATGGCGGGCATCTCGTCGCCGTCCTCGAAGGCGAGCGCGTAGCCATCCATGACGTGCTCGAGGATGTGCGCGGTGGTGATGCCGGGCAGGTCCGAGCCGCGCGCCGCCATCGCCAGCGACAGCGCCAGCCGGATCAGGTCATGGGCGGGGTTGCCGATCACGGTCTGGTCGAGGTCGCGGACCTGGACCTCGAGCTCGCCGCCCAGGTCGGCGATCGGACCCAGGTTGCCGACATGGCAGTCGCCGCAGATCCATACCTCCGGTCCGTCCGGCAGCGGCCGGCGGTCCGAACCCTCCAGCCATTCGTAGAACCGGCTGGTGCTGCCGCGCATGAAGGCGTGCGCGGAGGCGGCCATCTTGCGGTTGCGCTCGGCCGCCAGCATCGCCTGCCGGTCGGCGGGGCGCGCGATCCGCTTGTCCCTGGTCGGCAAGGCGGTCACGCTCCGGGGTATGGGGTGGGGACGAGACGGGCGCGTCCGGCCGGTAAACCCACCCCCGGAGGCCAAGGTTCCGCATGCGCTACGACCTGATCGTCCGGAACGGCACCTGCGTGCTGCCCTGGGGCGAGGCCCGGACCGATCTCGGCATCACGGGCGGCCTGATCGCCACCCTGCAGGCGGGTGCCGCGGACGAGGCGGCGGAGGTGCTGGATGCCGCCGGGCTGCACGTGCTGCCAGGGCTGATCGACGCGCACGTGCACCTGCGCGACCCGAGCGACGCGGCGGTCGAGAGCATCCCGGCCGGCACGCGGGCGGCGGCGCTGGGCGGCATCGCCACCGTATTCGACATGCCCAACACCGCCCCCGCCGTCACCGACGCAGCGACCCTGCGTTGGAAGCGGGACTATGCGGCGACGGCGAGCCACACCGACTTCGCCTTCTATGTCGGCGCCACCCGGGCCAACACCGCCGATCTCGGCGAGCACGAGGTCACGGCCGGGGTGTGCGCGGTGAAGCTGTTCGCCGGCAGCTCCACCGGCGACCTGATGATCGAGGACGACGCCGGCATCGAGGCGGTCATGCGCAGCGGCCGGCGGCGCATCGCCTTCCACAGCGAGGATGAATATCGGCTGCAGGCACGCCGCCCGATGTTCGCCGTCGGCATGCCGTACGACACCCACCGCATCTGGCGCGACGAGGAGTGCGCCTTTCTGGGCACGCGGCGGATCGTCCGGATGGCACGCGAGACCGGCCGGCCGGCGCATATCCTACACGTGTCCACCGCGGAGGAGCTCGACTACCTCGCCCGCTGCCGCGACGTCGCCACCGTGGAGGTGCTGGTCAACCACCTCACCCAGGTGGCGCCGGACTGCTACGAGGCGCTGGGCGGACTCGCGGTGATGAACCCGCCGATCCGCGACCGGCGCCACCACGAGGCCAGCTGGGCAGCGGTCCGCGATGGCCTGGTGGACGTGGTGGGATCGGATCATGCGCCGCACCCGCTGGCGGCCAAGAAGCGCCCCTGGCCGCTGTGCCCGGCCGGGCTGCCCGGGGTGCAGACGATCGTGCCGCTGATGCTGGACCACGTGAATGCGGGCCGGCTGTCGTTGCCCCGGCTGGTTGACCTGATGGCGGCGGGGCCGGCACGGGTCTACGGCCTGGTGGGCAAGGGCCGGATCGCGGCCGGCTTCGATGCCGACCTCACGCTTGTGGACATGAGGGCGCGGCGCACCATCACGAACGATTGGATCGCCAGCCCCTGCGGCTGGACCCCCTTCGACGGTACCGAGGTGACGGGGTGGCCGATCGCGACGCTCGTGCGCGGCATGACGGTGATGCGCGACGGCGCGGTCGTCGGACCGCCCCGCGGCCGGCTGGCGCGGTTCGCCTGACGCCTCCGCGCCGAGCGCCCGTCAGATGACGGACGGGCCGCGGCGGGCGGCCAGCAGCGCCACGAGGAAGATCGCCATCCCGACCAGCGCCAGGCCGGCGCCGACATAGCCGGGGGAACCCCAGCCATCGCCGGCGGCCACCGCGGCGCCGGCCAGGGCGGCCCCCAGACCGTTGGCGACGTTGAAGGCGGAATGGTTCAGGGCGGCCGCCAGGGATTGCGCGCCGCGGGCGACGTCCATCAAACGGATCTGCAGCGCCGGCGCCAGCGCCACCCCGATGCCGATCAGGAAGGCGTCGACCGTGACCGCCCAGGCGGACGGCAGCGCGACGACGAACAGGAGCGAGGCCAGGCCGTCCCAGAGCAGGAAGCCCAGGATCGAGCGATCGAGGTCGCGGTCGGCGAATCGGGCCCCGACCGTGTTGCCGACCGCCATGCCGACGCCCAACAGCGCCAGCAGCAGCGGCACCGCCCCCGGCGCCATGTGGGTGCGGGCGATCACCGCGGGACCGAGGTAGCTGTAGACCGCGAACAGGCCGCCGAAGCCGATCGCGCCGGTACCGAGCGACAGCCACACCTGCAGGTTGGCGAGTGCTCCGAGCTCGGCCAGCGGCGAGGTGCCGGGGGCAACCGGGATGCGCGGGATGAACACGGCGATCAGCAGGGCGGTGACGGCGGCGATCAGCCCCACCGCCCCATACGCCACGTGCCAGTTCAGCGACTGGCCGCACCAGGCGGCCAGCGGGGCGCCGATGATGGTGGCGACGGTCAGCCCCACCATGACCTGCCCGACGGCGCGGGCACGCTCGTCCAGCTCGACCATGGAGGCGGCGGTGAGCGCCGCCACGCCGAAGTAGGCGCCGTGCGGCAGGCCGCTCAGGAAGCGGAAGCCGCCGATCGCGGCGTAATGCCGCGACAGCGCGATGGCCGCGTTGCCCAGGGCATAGAGCACCATCATGGCCATCAGCAGCCGGCGCCGCTCCATGCGGGCGCAGACCACCGTGATGAGCGGCGCACCGATCACCACGCCCAGTGCATACAGGCTGATCAGCCAGCCGGCCTGCGGCACGGTGACGCGGAGATCGCCGGCCACCGATGGCAGCAGACCCATCATCGAGAACTCGCCGGTGCCGATCGCGAATCCCCCCACCGACAGGGCCAGGATCGCCCAGCGGCGGCCATGCGGCGCCGGCTGCAGGACACGGACCGGCGTGGGCGCCGCGGCGGTCATGACTTCGGACACGGCACGGGCTCCCTCGATGACGATCCCACGTATTGTGCACCGCAATATCGCTGCGGCCAACCCCGCGAGCCCGGCCCGGACCGGCGCATCAGCCGGCGCCATCCGTGGTCGTGGCCAGGTGGATGATCAGGCCGGCGCCGAGCTCCACGAGCCGTTCGGTGAGCATGGCTCCGGTGACGGCGGTGCACAGGGCGGCGTCCGCGGTGACGGCACGGTCGGGACCATCCGCGGCGACCTCGATCGGCAGGGCGATCTCGACGCCCCCGAAGCGAGCGGTGTTGAGGCCGCTGACCTCCAGGCCCGCGACCCGGCGTGGTGACGAAACGCCCCGGGGAAGGAGATCCGGACGCATCAGCTCCGGGACCAGGTGCATGGCGATGCTTCCCAGCGGATCGGCGCCGTGACCGGTCGAGCGCGCGGCCGCCTCCGGGCCCACGAGACCGGGCAGCAGCGCCGCGGCGATGCGCCATGGCTGGAAGCAGGGGATCAGCACGCCGCGGTCGAGCAGGATCGCCTGGGTGACGTCGTGGACCGCCTGGGCGTTGCCGCCATGGCCGCTGATCACGATCAGCCGGGTGACGTCGTGGCGCAGCAGGGCGTGCAGCATGTCGCGCAGCACGAGCCGCAGCGTGTCCTGTTCCAGCGCGATGCCGCCGGGGCGGCTGCCGAACACGTCGCGGCCGCCGAACGGCAGCACCGGGGCGACCAGCGCGTCTTGGCCGGCGTCGATCGCCGCCCGGGCGATGCGCTCGGCGAGACGCTCGGCGCACAGGTAGTCGCCCATCGGCGCGTGCGGGCCCTGGTCCTCGAGGCTGCCGAGCGGCAGCAGCACCGTCAGGGCGGCCTCCGGGCCGTAGGCCGAGGATCCCAGACCGTCGAGGCCCATGGCGGGCACGGCCTCGAAGGTGCCGAGCTTGCGCT
>CAXUBN010000199.1:0-5159 GCA_964249255.1 uncultured Acetobacteraceae bacterium
GTCTGGTACAGGGCGCCGGCGCCGGCGCGGGCCCGACCCTGGCCTTCGCGGCGGCGCGGGATCGCCTCCAGGGGCTCCGGCTGGGCCGCCGCCTGGCCATGCTGACCATGCTGCTCAAAACGGCCCCGGTGGTGGCGCCGAGCCTGGGGATCGCCGTGCTCGCCGTGGCCGGATGGCGCGGCATCTACGCGGCGCTGGCCGCCGGCGGGTTTCTCCTGTTCCTGCTCGCGGCCGGCGGGTTCGCCGAAACCAGGCCGGCGCGCGCGGCCGAACCAGACCGGACCGGCGCCATCGTCGTCCTGCGACGGAACCTGCTTGTGCTGCGGTCACGGCCGGACGTGCTGGGCTTTGGCGCCGTCTTCGGCCTCAGCGCCGGATCGATGTTCGCGTATGTTTCGACGTCGCCGCTGCTACTGATGGGACGGCTTGGCGCATCCCCGGACCTGTATGCCGGCCTTTTCGCCCTCACCGCGTCGGGGATCGTCTCGGGCGCGTTCCTGTCCGGCCGCGCGCTGCGCGTGCTGCCGGCCGAGCGGGTGGTCGTCTCGGGCCTCTGCCTGTCCCTGGCCGGCCCGGCCCTCGCGGGCGGGCTGCTGCTCGCCGGATCGGCAGGCCTGCTGCCGGTCGTCGCGTGCATGGCGATCGCGACCGTCGGCTACGGGCTGGTGGCGCCGGCTGCGGCGCAGGCGACGCTGGACCCGCTGCCCGGGATGGCCGGTATCGGTGCCGCGCTGATGACGAGCTTCCAGATGGTCTGCATGAGCCTGTCCAGCCTGATCGCAGCCCTGCTCCTGTCCCGCTTCGGCGGCGTGGGGGTGCCGATGGCCATGATCGGCCTCGCGCTGTCGTCGTCGCTCTGCCTCCTCGCCGGCCGGGCCGCGGTGGCCGACCGTCTGGACGGGATCGGTGCGTCGCTCAGGTCGGCGGAAGGCTAGGATGCGGATGCCGACGGCTCACCGGTTGAAGTCCCTGCGCATGCCCTGCGGCGTGTAGGAGGCGGGATCGTGCGGCGCGCTGGGCTGGAACGCGCCGTCCGGACGCCCGAAGGCGAAGTCGTAGACGTAGGCGTGATACTGCAGGTCGTAGATCAGCTGGCTGCCCAGCAGGATCGCCGGCAAACCGGGGAGCAGGTCCATCGAGGCCTGGCTGAACTTCCACAGCGCCCCGTCGGCGCTCCATTCGTCGGCATACGCGGCGAACCAGCTGTCCTCGTCGATGTAGAGGCGGCGGTGCGGCACGATGTCGTGCTGTCCCGCCGCCAGGCGCGCGTCGACGACCCAGACGCGGTGCAGCTCGTAGCGGATCGCCGACGGATCCGCGTGGCTGGGGCCGAGCAGCGCGCTTGTGGGGCGGTCATAGACATGGTTGTTGTAGGGAATGAACAGGTCGCGCTTGCCAAGCAGCGTGAAGTCGTAATGTTCGAGACCCCCGCTGAAGATGTAGTAGTCGTCGAAGCTTTCGAGTCCGGATGCGTCGGGGTTGGGAGTGTCGTACGACAGGGACGGCGACTGGCGCACGCGGCGGGCACCCGGGACGTACTCCCACGACGCGAACCGGGTGGCGCCGCTGTCGAGCGGCTGGCGGGTGATGTAGCCGCTGCCGGCACGGTCGGCCGGAAAGGTCAGCATCTCGCGCCGCTCGAAGAAGTAGGGTCCGACCGCCGTGGGGACGGAGCCCGCCTCGTAGTAGGGGAAGTCGGCGATCTCCAGGCGGTCGCTGGTCTTCTCGACGTCGCCGGCGCCGAACACGACATAGGTCTGCAGCCGGGCGTCGCGGGCCGGGCCCCAGAAGGCCAGCAGGTGGTTCCAGACCACCTGGCAGCCGTCCGCGGGGATCGGGAACGGAATGCCGCCGGATGCGTCGGCCAGCCCGAAGCGACACCCCTGCGCCACCGGATGGGCGGACACGGCGTTGCGCAGGATGGCGTCGTAGACCGGCTGCGGCAGCGCCGCCGTGCGGTGCGTCGGGTAGATGTCCATGCGGTAGTCCCGGTCGCGCGCGAACAACGCCATCGCACCGTCCGGCAATGAGGCCGCGTAGCGCCGCACGTTCGCGGCCGTGATCGAGAACAACGGCCGTTCGGATGCGAACGCGACCGCCGCGGCGTGCGCCTGCGCCGTCGTGGCGAGGCCGCCGGTCCACGGCGGGATCCCGGTCGACGGATCGCCCGCGCGTTCCGCGCCCACCGGGGTCAGCGCGTCGTGCAGCGCCGCGGCGGCGGCGGCGGTGACCGATGCCGCCGCCGGCCGGCCACCGAGGCCCGCGATCACCAGGGTCGCGAGCCACCACCCGCATCGCGGCCCGCGCCGGTCCCTCATGGCCAACCTCCGATTGTGCGCGATGCTCGCCGGCCTTGCGGGACCGCCTTGGATCGTCCGCGAGGCCAGGGCCGTCCCGCTCTGGGAGGACGACCATGGCACGCAGCTCCGCTGGGACACCACGGTGCAGCAGACCGAGGCGTTCCGGCTGCTGCCGCGGCAGCAGGCGCTGCTGGACGACCCGAACGCCGACGACGGCGACAGGCATTTCGCACCCGGCCTGATCTCGGATCGCACCGACCTGTTCTCCGAGCTCGACTACGATGCGGGCTCATACGGCGCCCGCCTGAGCGCCGCCGGCTGGTATGATCCGGTCTACCTGCACGGCAACGGCAACGAGCAGGCCTCGACCTTCAACCCGGCCTCCGCCGTCCCGGGCGCGTTTCCCGATGCCGTGAAGCGGCTCGAGGGCCTGCATGCGGAACTGCTCGACGCGTTCGCGCACGGCACGGTCAGGGTGGCCGGGCTGCCGATCTCGGTCCGGCTCGGGCGCCACACCCTGACCTGGGGCGAGAGCCTGTTCTTCGGCGGCAACGGCATCGCGTCGATCCAGGCGCCGCAGGACGTCATACGGGCGCGGAGCGTGCCGAACTCGACCGCCAAGGAGCTGTTCCTGCCCGTGGCGCAGCTGTCCGCGTCGGTGGAGCTCGATGCCGGCCTGTCGGTCGAGCTCTACCAGCAGATGGAATGGCGGCACGACCGCGTGCCGGGCGTGGAAAGCTACTTCTCGACCACCGACATCCTGGACCAGGGCGGCGAGCGGATCCTGCTCGGAGGCGGCCGAACGCTGCGGCGCACCGGGGATGAGACGCCGGACCCGTTCGGCCAATCCGGCATCGGCCTGGTGGGCACCGCGGGCGAGGTGGACTGGGGCCTCTACGCCCTTCGCGGCGATGCGCGGTCGGCCAGCGTCGTCACCGACCCCGCGGCCGGCACCTATCACCTCGCCTACCCGGGGCATCTCGCGATCCTCGGGGCCAGCGCCTCCACCTTTCTCGACAGGAGCACGCTGGCGGCCGAGCTGTCGCTTCATGCCGGCGTGCCGGTCCCGTCGCCGGCCCTCCTGCAGCCGGGCCAGCGCGTCCCGCGTGCCGACAGCTTCAACGGGCAGGTGTCGGTGGCGTCCCAGGCGGCACCGAACCTGCTCTGGAACAGCGCTGACCTGCTGGCGGAGATCGCCGCCAACACGGTGCTGCACGCCTCGGGCGACGCGCAGTCGTCCTCGCGGGCCGGGCGAACCACGGCGGCGTTCGAGGTCCAGTTCGCCCCGCACTACTTCCACGTTCTTCCCGGTACCGACCTGACGCCGTCGGCGACCCTGCAGTACGGCCTGTTCGGCCGGTCTGGGATCGACGGCGAGTTCCAGAACGGCAGCGGCTCGCTGACCGCTGATCTCGCCCTCGCCTTTCGCGTCAACTGGCACGGGCAGCTCGCCTTCACCCACTTCATCGGCGCGCCCTCGGTGCAGCGGCTCGCCGATCGCGACTTCCTGGCGGTCAGCGTCGCCCGCACCTTCTGATGCGCCCGGCGTCCCCGGCCGGGAACGCCGGACGGATCACCTCCGGTCAGGGAGCCGGGGCCGTGGCCGCCTCCAGCTTGCCCACGATGCCCACGGTGCCCATGGCCGGACCGGCCGAGAAGTAGAGGGTCCGGGGATCGCTCTTGGATGCGCCGCCGAAGGTCAGTGCCCAGAGCCCCGGGATCGCGATCGGGGCGCCGGACCGGTCGAGGGCGACGTCCGGGGACTGCCGGCCCGGGGTGAAGGCCAGGATGCGGCCGTCGCCGAAGTTGCCGATCAGCAGCTTGTGGCTGAGCCCGCCGAAGCCTTCGGGCGCCTGCGCCACACCCCAGGGCGCGTTCAGCTGGCCGTCCCCGCCGATGTGCCGGAGCAGCCGGCCGTCGGTGTCGAAGATCGCGACGTATCCGGCACCGGCGCCGGGCACCACGAAGCTATGGGCCGGGTTCTGCCGGGCATAGGTGACGACGAGGGTGCCGTCGATCGCGGCCACGTTGAACGGGGTGAAGCCGGCCGGGACCGCGGGGTCGGTGAAGGTGCCGGCAAGCTGCGCGTTGGCCGGCGCGAAGCTCGAGTTGAACACGTCGATCCGGCCCGTGGCGATGTTGGGCGCATACAGGAACGCGCCGTTCGGCGTGGTGGCGAAGGCGAGGCCGGTATAGGACGCGCCGCCGGCCTGCTTCGAGTTGTCCACGGCCGTCACGGCGACCGTGGGGTTGGTCGGCAGGCCGCCGGCCCAGGCGGTGATGGTGCCGTTCAGGGTCGACGTGATGAACACGGAGGCCAGCTTGGTGCCCGGCACCGCGAAGCCGCTGCTCGGGTTCCACACCATGCCGGTGGGCGCGGACGGTCCGGCCGAACCGGCGGGTGCCGGCACCGTGAACGTGGCCGGGATCTTGGCGCCGCTGCCGTCGTAGAGCAGCATCTCGCCGCTGCCGGTGGCGTTGACCCAGAACGCGCCGTTCGGGACGAACGCGACGCCCCAGGCATCGACCAGGCCGGGGTCGAGCTCAAGCGCCTGGCCCGGCATGTTGCTGAAGACGTTGGTCTGGATCAGCTCCAGCCCGTGCGAAACGCCCTTGTCCTGTGCGCGTGCGCCGGCGCTGGCGAGGATGAGGCTGGCGGCGGCGGCCGCGGCGATGTGTTTCCTGACAGTCATGGAGCGCGTTTCCCTTAAACTATGGCCCGTGGGATCGCAGCCGCGGGGCGGCGACGGACCCATGGACGCAGGGCGACGCGGTTTTATTCCCGGCCGGGCGGCGAACGATCCACGCCGTCGGTCCTACACGACCGCCGCCGACAGCCGCGGCTTGCCCAGCTGCGGC
>CAXUBN010000200.1:0-5127 GCA_964249255.1 uncultured Acetobacteraceae bacterium
CGGGCATGGTGGGTTCTAGGCCGGCGGCGCGGCCGTGACCAAGACGGCTCCGGGTCCGGGCTTGCCGGTCCGCACCACCCTCGTCATGGTCGGGCGGCGCCTGACCCATCCCCCCGGATCGCCTCGAACGGACCCATCGCCCATGCAGATCACCGCCGGATACGACATCACCTACGAGTGTCCGCATCCGACGCCGATGATCCTGTTGCTGAGCCCGCACCCGTCGCGCGACGCGGACCTCGCGGAACCGCATGCGATCGCCTTCGAGCCGCCGGTCCCCGCCGAGCGCTACCTCGACGGCTTCGGCAACGCGTGCACCCGGATCGTGGCGCCGGCCGGCCGCCTCGCGATCGGCTGCCGCATGACCGTGAGCGACGGCGGGGAGCCGGACCGGCTGGTGCCGCACGCCCGACAGCATCCGGTCGAGGCGCTGCCGGCGGACGCGCTGGTGTTCCTGCTGGGCAGCCGCTACTGCGACACCGACCGCATGACGGACCGCGCCTGGGCGCTGTTCGGCGACGGCCCGCGCGGCTGGGCGCTGGTGCAGGCGATCTGCGACTACGCGCACGACCGCATCGTGTTCAACTACCAGCACGCGGACGCCACGCGCACCGCGTCCGAGGCCGACCGCGACCGCCGCGGCGTGTGCCGCGACTACGCGCACCTGGCCATCACGCTGTGCCGCTGCATGAACATCCCAGCCCGCTACTGCACCGGCTTCCTCGGCGACATGGGCACCGAGCCGCCCTACGGCGTGATGGACTTCGCGGCCTGGTTCGAGGTCTTCCTCAACGATGGCTGGCACACGTTCGACGCGCGCAACAACACGCCGCGCATCGGCCGCATCCTGATCGCGCGCGGCCGCGACGCCACCGACGTCGCCATCGCCACCACCTTCGGATCGTGCCGGTTGACCGGCTTCACGGTGATCACCGACGAGGTGACGACCGCGCTGCCGGGGTGAGGGGAGCAAGGCCAAGGGCGCTGCCCTTGGATCCCGTCAAAGGCGGAGCCTTTGAAATCCATTCGTTGGAAGATCGGATCCTCGAGGCGCCGCCTCCTGCCGCGATGACGACCGCATTCCTCAATGGCTGAGTCGCTGCTGCGTGGGCTCCCCGGCATGCTCCTGCTGCTGCTGGTCGGCGTGCTGTTCTCGACCGATCGGCGCCGGATCCGTCCCCGCACCGTGGTGGCGGCGCTGCTCTGCCAGGTGGGGCTGGGCGCGCTGGTCTTGTTCGTGCCGGCGGGGCGCGCGGCGCTGCGAGGGGCGGCGGCGGCGGTGGACGCCGTGCTCGGCTACGGCAACGACGGCATCGCCTTCCTGTTCGGCGACCTGGTCGGGCCGCGCATGGCGGCGCTGTTCCCGGACGGCGGCTTCGTGTTCGCGCTGCGCGTGCTGCCGCAGATCGTGTTCGTATCGGCGCTGATCGCCGTGCTCTACCATTGGGGCGTCATGCAGGCGCTGGCCCGGCTGGTGGGCGGCGCCGTGCGGCGGCTGCTCGGCACCACGGCGATCGAGAGCTTCGGCGCGGTCACCACGATCGTGCTGGGCCAGAGCGAGATGCCGGTGGCGCTCCGGCCGTTCGTGCCGCTGCTGACCGGGGCGGAGCTGTTCGCGCTGATGTCGAGCGGCACCGCCTCGGTGGCGGGCTCGGTGCTGGCCGGCTACGCGGCGCTGGGCGTGCGCGTCGACCACCTGCTGGCCGCCTCGGTGATGGCGATCCCGGGCGGGCTGCTGTTCGCCAAGCTGCTGGTGCCGACCACCGAGCCGCCCCGCATCCGCACGCTGGACGTGCCGTTCGGCGACCGGCGCGCGGCCAACGTGTTCGAGGCGATCTCGGTCGGCACCGGCAACGGCGTGCACGTGGCGGTCGCGGTGGGGGCGATCCTGGTGGCGTTCATCGGCCTGATCGGCTGCCTGAATGGGCTGGCGGGCCTGCTGGGCGGCGCGATCGGGATGCCGGGCCTGTCGCTGCAGCGGATGCTGGGTGCGGCGTTCGCGCCGGTGGCCTGGCTGATCGGCGTGCCCTGGCGGGAGGCGCTGCCGGTGGGCGGCCTGATCGGGCAGAAGCTGGTGTTCAACGAGTTCGTGGGCTTCCTGCAGTTGTCGCCGCTGATCCGCGACCATGCGCTGTCGCCGCGCGGGGTGGCGATCGCCTCGTTCGCGCTGTGCGGCTTCGCCAACCTGTCCTCGATCGGCATCCTGCTGGCCGGCTACGGCGCGGTGGCGCCGGAGCGCCGGTCCGAGGTGGCGCGGCTGGGCCTGCGCGCCGTGCTGGCCGGCACCCTGTCCAACCTGATGAGCGCCACGATCGCCGGCATGTTCGTGCCAGCCTGACGGGAGGCCGGATCAGAACCGGTCGACGTGGCAGCTCAGGGTCACGTTGGGAAAGCTCTGCAGGATGTCGGGCTGATACAGCATCTCCTTGAACGGGACCCAGGCCGGCTCGTAGCCGTGCTTCGTCCGGATGCGCATCAGGTCCTGGAACCCCAGGAACTCCGGGATGCCGCCGATCCGCATGTCGGCCAGGTCGATCAGCCGGGCTCCCCTGTGCAGGCAGCGCCACATCAGGAAGATCACGTGCTCGAACGAATGGTAGGTGATCCGCTGGAGCCAGGCCTCGACCGATCCTGTGCCGGCCGCCATGTCGGACAGGAAGGCCGTGTAGTCCACGGCCTTGTAGAACGGCACGTCGAAGAACCAGGCGTAGCAGCTATCGTCCCGCGTGATGTCGCGCAGGCGCTGCTGGTCGGCCTCGCCGAACAGGCGGCTGCAGTTACCCGTGACGTCGCGGAAGACCTGCAGGTCCGTCGAGGTCCCGAAGTAGAGCCCGCTCTCGTAGTTGCGGATCAGGTGCGGGAACAACGCCGTCGGGTCGCGCAGGCTGGACACGTCGCAGTCGATGCAGGCGATCCATTCGTATCCGGCCTTCACCGCCCAGGAGATCGCGACCAGCTTCTTCAGGTTGACGATGCACTGGTCGACGTTGCCGCGATAGCGTTCCGCGAGCTCGTGGTGGCCCAGCGTGTCCACCAGGTAGCTTTCGACGCACACCAGGTCGATCGCCTCCGAGCACGGCATCAGGTGGACCAGCCGGTTGAAGAACCGGAACTCGTCGTAGTTCGACGTTGCGATGACGATCCGGAAGTTCAGGGGCGCGCCCTTCGCGGTCGCGCCGAGGCTGTTGAGGAAGCCCATCAGCCAGTTCGTCTTGGGCGGGTGAACCGGGATCAGGAGGCAGTTCGTCACGTCCAGGATCTCCGGTTGCGTTCCCGCGATCATGCTGCATGGCCGCCCGTTGGCAGGCAAGGCCCGCCGGATCCGGTCCCCGCGCTCCTCATGGGGACGCTTGGGCGAGGCCGACCAGGAGGCCGGCCACGTCGTGCAGGCTCCGCTCGACCCGCCAGGCGATCGCGCGCATGGCGTCGTCCGCGGCCAGCAGGTCGGGCACCATGACCACGCGCATGCCGGCCGCGTGCGCGGCGCGGACGCCGTTGTGGGAGTCCTCCAGCGCCAGGCAGGAACCCGGCGGGACGCCGAGCCGCGCCGCCGCGAGGAGGAACGGCTCCGGATGCGGCTTGCCGCGGCTGACGTCGTCGCGGGTGACGATCGCGTCGAACCGCGCGGCGATGCCGACCAGCCCGAGATGGTGCATCGTCCGCGCGCGGTCGGACGAGGTGGCGATCGCGCGCGGCAGGCGTAGCCGGTCCAGCACGTCCAGCAGCTCGGGCACGCCCGTCTTGAGCGCCAGGCGCCCGGCATCCACCAGCTCGCCCAGCCGCACGGCGTGACGCGCCACGTAGCGGTCCAGCGGAAAGTCCGCGCCGTAGCGGTCCGCGATCATGACCCGGCAGCGATCGAGGGCCGAGCCGATCAGCGAGCGGCAGAACGCTTCGGGCATGACGACGCCGAGGTCGCACCCGGCCAGCATCAGCGCCTCCATCGACAGCGTCTCGCTGTCGAGCAGCACCCCGTCCATGTCGAACACCACCGCCTGCGGCGCGGCGTCGGGCTTCCTGACCATGCGTCCTCCCGATGCTGCCACGGTGTGAAGCACGGACGCCCGCCGCTGGCGAGCCGGCGGGGGCTGGCATCGATAGCCTCCGGGACAAGACACGACATGTCCCGGCCGCGTCGCGATCAGATTTTGTCCGGCACCCGGTTCGGGTGCGGCCGAACCATCCTGCCGTCATAAGCGTCGCTCCTGGGACAGCCCTGCCAGCGCGTGGCGTGCTCGACATGCGCCGCCATCGAGCCGTCCCTCGCGGCATCGTGCAGCTTGACGTGGCCCTTGCAGACGACGCACCGCATGCGCTTCTTGCCCTTGTTCGGAAGCGCGAGCGCAACTGGCAGGACACGCCACTTCCCATCGGCCCCGTAAATCTCGACATCAGCCGCCAGCGGCATCCCGAATGGCTCCGTTTGAGGGACCAAACGATATGCCGACTTGCGGACCGCATGCCACATTCACGTACTCGCCGTCGATCTCATGGCGAGGGTAGGGCGCGTCCGCAACGTTCAACGTTTGATCAAGACGTGGAAGATATCGAGTGCGGCGATATCGGAACCACCAGCCCCTAGGTCACATACGAACGTGGGTGCCGTCGCAAGGGCTTGGTCTCCGCCGGGGTCAGGGGGCGGACCCCTTGTCGTTCCCGTCCTCCCCGTAGATCCGGTAGCTGTCCAGCACCCGTTCGGTCGGATACTGGCTGGTCAGGTCACCGACACGGTTGAAGTACTCGGTGACCACGATCCCCAGCGCCGGATCGATCACCGGCTGCGGGTTGAGCAGCCGGATCGGCGCTGCCGGCGCCGCCGCCGGCTGCTTCGGGACCCGTGCCGGCGCGTCGTCGGCCGGTCGGACTGCCTGAACGGCACTGGGCGCGGTGATCTGCACGGCATTCCCTCGGACGTGATCGTGCCGGACACGAGACGATGCAAAGGTTCAGGTTCGGTTAACGCCGCTACTCGGTCCCGGTCGGCCGCGACATCAGCCGCCGGCGCGCCTCCACGAGGTCGATGCCGCCGGTCAGCAGCAGCGCCACCGCCTCGATCACCGGCACCGCCACGCCGGCGGCGGCGGCACGCGCGGCCAGCGCCGGCGCCGTCTCGACCCCCTCCGCCAC
>CAXUBN010000201.1:0-5125 GCA_964249255.1 uncultured Acetobacteraceae bacterium
AGCAGAAGGCGGCCTGAGCCATGGGTCACAAGGTCAACCCGATCGGGCTTCGGCTCGGCATCAACCGCACCTGGGACAGCCGCTGGTACGCGGGCAACGACTACGCCAAGCTGTTGCATGACGACCTCAAGCTGCGCGGCTACCTGCGCCGCAAGCTGAGCGGCGCGGGCGTGTCGCGGGTGGTGATCGAGCGCCCGGCGAAGAAGCCGCGGGTGACGATCTACGCGGCACGGCCCGGCGTCGTGATCGGCAAGAAGGGCCAGGACATCGATAACCTGCGGAAGGACCTTGCCCGCATGGCGAAGTCCGACGTGGCGCTCAACATCGTCGAGATCCGCAAGCCCGAGATCGACGCGCAGCTGGTGTCGGAGAACATCGCGCAGCAGCTCGAGCGCCGGGTGGCGTTCCGCCGCGCGATGAAGCGGGCGGTGCAGTCGGCGATGCGGCTGGGGGCCCAGGGCATCCGCATCAACTGCGGCGGCCGCCTGGGCGGCGCCGAGATCGCGCGGGTCGAGTGGTATCGCGAGGGGCGTGTGCCGCTGCACACGCTGCGCGCCGACATCGACTACGGCGTCGCCACCGCCAAGACCACCTACGGCACCTGCGGCGTCAAGGTCTGGATCTTCAAGGGCGAGATCCTGGCGCACGACCCGCTGAGCCAGGACCGCCGCGCCGCCGAGCAGGCGCCGCAGCGCTGATTGCCGCCTGAAGGCCAAGGATAGAACGACATGCTGTCTCCGAAGCGGACCAAGTTCCGCAAGGCCCACAAGGGCCGCATCCACGGACTGGCCAAGGGCGGCACCACGCTGAACTTCGGCGCGTTCGGCCTGAAGGCGCTGGAGCCCGAGCGGGTGACCGCGCGGCAGATCGAGGCGTCGCGCCGCGCCATCACGCGCGCGATGAAGCGCGCCGGCCGCGTGTGGATCCGCATCTTCCCGGACGTGCCGGTATCGACCAAGCCGGCCGAGGTCCGCATGGGCTCGGGCAAGGGGTCGCCGGAGTTCTGGGTGGCGCGGGTCAAGCCCGGACGCATCATGTTCGAGATCGAGGGCGTGCCGCCCGAGATCGCCCGGCAGGCGCTGGCGCTGGGCGCCGCCAAGCTGCCGATCAAGACCAAGTTCGTGACCCGCGTCGGGGAGGCCTGAGCACCATGGCCAAGGCCATCAAGGCGTCCGAGATCCGGGCGAAGACGACGGACGAGCGGGACGCCCTGCTGCTCGACCTCAAGCGGGAGCAGTTCAACCTGCGCTTCCAGCGCGCGGTCGGCCAGACCGAGGCGACCAGCCGGGTGCGCGAGGTGCGGCGCGAGATCGCGCGCATCAAGACCGTGCAGCATGCCCACAACAAGACCGCGGCCACGGCCGCGGCCAAGACCTAAGGAGCCGGCGCGATGCCGAGGCGCGTCCTCACCGGGCGGGTGACCAGCGACAAGATGGACAAGACCGTGACGGTCCTGGTCGATCGGCGCGTGATGCACCCGCTCTACAAGAAGTTCATCCGCCGCTCGAAGAAGTATGCGGCGCATGACGAAGCCAACAGCTGCAAGGTCGGCGACACCGTGCGCATCATCGAGTGCCCGCCGATCAGCAAGCGCAAGACGTGGCTGGTGACGACGCGCAACGGTGCGGCCATGGGCGGCGACGATGCCGCGGCCGGCGACGTGGCCGGTGCCGCGCCCGTTCCCGTGTCCGACCCCGCGCCCGCCACTGCGTCGGCCTGAAGGGGTAGCGACAGATGATCCATCCCGAGACCAACCTGGACGTCGCCGACAACTCCGGCGCGCGTCGGGTGCAGTGCATCAAGGTGCTGGGCGGCTCCAAGCGGAAGACCGCCTCGGTCGGCGACGTGATCGTGGTCTCCATCAAGGAGGCGATCCCCCGCGGCAAGGTGAAGAAGGGCGACGTGCACCAGGCGGTGATCGTGCGCACCGCGTTTCCCGTGCGGCGCGCCGACGGCAGCGCGATCCGCTTCGACCGCAACGCGGCCGTGCTGATCAACAAGCAGCAGGAGCCGATCGGCACCCGCATCTTCGGGCCGGTGGTGCGCGAGCTGCGCGCGCGCAAGTTCATGAAGATCATCTCGCTGGCGCCGGAGGTGCTGTGATGGCCGCGCGCATCAAGAAGGGCGACCAGGTGGTCGTCATCACCGGACGATCCAGGAACACGCGCGGCGAGGTGCTGTCGGTGTCGTCGAAGGAGAACAAGGCGGTGGTGCGCGGGGTCGCGATCGCCAAGCGCCACACCAAGCCGACCCGCATGGGCGAGCCGGGTGGGATCATCGAGCGGGAAGCGCCGATCCACCTGTCGAACCTGAAGCTGATCGACCCCAAGAGCGGCCAGCCGACCAGGGTCGGGTTCCGGGTGCTGGACGACGGCCGCAAGGTGCGCGTCGCCAAGGCGACCGGCGAGATCATCGAGGGCTAGGGAGAGCAGCCATGTCCGAGACCACGGAAACGCGCGAGCTGCCCCGGATGCAGCGGCGCTACAACGACGAGATGCGGGCGGCGCTGCGCGAGCAGTTCGGCTACAAGAACGTCATGCAGGTGCCGCGCCTGGAGAAGATCGTCATCAACATGGGCGTGGGCGAGGCGGCGGGCGACCAGAAGAAGCTGGACGCCGCGGTGGCGGAGCTTACCCTGATCGCCGGGCAGAAGCCGGTGAAGACGCTGGCCAAGAAGGCGATCGCCGGCTTCAAGATCCGCGAAGGGCTGCCGATCGGCACCAAGGTGACGCTGCGCCGCACCCGGATGTACGAGTTCCTGGACCGGCTGGTGACGATCGCGATGCCGCGCGTGCGCGACTTCCGCGGCCTGCCCCCCGGCAAGGGCTTCGACGGTCGCGGCAACTTCGCCATGGGGCTGAAGGAGCAGATCGTGTTCCCCGAGATCAACTACGACAAGGTCGACCAGGTCCGGGGCATGGACATCATCTTCGTCACCACGGCCAAGAGCGACGCCGAGGCGAAGGCGCTCCTGAAGGCGTTCGACCTGCCGTTCCTGCCCGACGTCGCCAAGGCGGCGTGAGGAACACGACCCCGTTCGACCACCTGACCACGTTCATGGAAAACCGCCGGGACCGCCCGGCAGGTTCCGGAGGGTAAAGCAACTATGGCCAAGACCTCGTCCGTCAACCGCAACCAGAAGCGCACCGCCATGGCGGTGCGTGACCGGAGCAAGCGGTCGGCGCTCAAGAACATCGTGATGGACCGCACGCTGCCGGTCGAGGATCGCTTCGAGGCCTCGCTGAAGCTGGCCGAGCTGCCGCGCAACGGGTCGCGGGTGCGGACCAAGCTGCTGTGCCGGCTGACCGGCCGTTCGCGCGCGAACTACCGCAAGTTCGGGCTGTGCCGCATCGCGCTGCGGGACCTGGCCAGCAGCGGCCAGATCCCCGGCATGGTCAAGTCGAGCTGGTAGGGGCGAGAACGCCATGTCGATGTCAGATCCGCTGGGTGACATGCTCACCCGCATCCGCAACGCGCAGCGCTCGCGCCATGCCGCCTGCGTGGCGCCGGCCTCCAAGCTGCGCGCCAACGTGCTGGAGGCGCTCCGCCGCGAGGGCTACATCCGCGGCTTCAAGGTCGAGGAGGTGCGCACCGGCATCGCGCAGCTCCGCATCGAGCTGAAGTACATGGAGGGCGAGCCGGTCATCAAGGAGATCCACCGGGTGTCGAAGCCGGGGCGCCGGGTCTATTCCAAGATCAAGGAGCTGCCCCGGGTGTATGCCGGGCTCGGCGTGTCGATCCTGTCCACGCCGCGCGGCGTGCTGTCCGACGCGGAGGCGCGCGCTGCCAACGTCGGCGGCGAAGTGCTGTGCCGGGTCTTCTGAGGGGGATGGGCCTATGTCACGCGTAGGAAAGTATCCCGTCGAGATCCCGACCGGGGTCGACGTGGCGATCGCCGGCGGCATCCTGACGGCGAAGGGCAAGCTGGGCGAACTGACGCTGCCGCTGTCGCCGCATGTCACCACCACGGTCGAGGGCGGTCGCGTCAGCGTGGTCCCGGTCGGCACCGCAGCGCAGGCGCGCATGATGTGGGGCACCACGCGCTCGCTGGTGGCCTCCATGGTGAAGGGCGTGTCCAGCGGCTACTCCAAGACGCTGGAGATCACCGGCACCGGCTACCGGGCCGCGGTGCAGGGCGGCAACCTGGTGATGAACCTCGGCTACTCGCACGACGTGGTCTATCCGATCCCCGCCGGCATCAAGATCACCACGCCGCGTCCGACTGCCGTCACGGTCGAGGGCGTCGACAAGCAGCGCGTCGGCCAGGTGGCGCTCGACATCCGGAACTTCCGCGCGCCGGAGCCCTACAAGGGCAAGGGCGTGCGCTACGACAACGAAGTGATCCGGCGCAAGGAAGGCAAGAAGAAGTAATGGGCACGCAAACGGATCTGCGGGAGCGGCGGCGCGTCCGCCTGCGCTTCCAGCTTCGCCGCAAGGCCGGCGGGCGCCCGCGCCTGTCCGTGTTCCGCTCGGGCAAGAACATCTACGCGCAGGTGATCGACGACGTGGCCGGCCGGACCCTGGCCGCCGCCTCGTCGCTCGACAAGGATCTGCGTGAGAGTTCCAAAACCGGCGCCACGCGCGAGGCCGCGGGCGCGGTCGGCAAGCTCGTGGCGGAGCGGGCGCTGGCCGCCGGCGTCAGCCAGGTCGTGTTCGATCGCGGCTCCTACCTGTATCACGGGCGCGTCAAGGCGCTGGCGGAGGCTGCCCGCGAGGGTGGCCTCGCCTTTTGAGGAGCGGCGCACATGGCACGTGAAGCACGGGACGGCGGCCGCGGCGGCCGTGACAACAACCGCGACCGCGACGGCGACGACCTGATCGACAAGCTGGTGACCATCAACCGCGTGGCCAAGGTGGTGAAGGGCGGACGCCGGTTCGCCTTTGCCGCCCTGGTGGTGGTGGGTGACCAGAAGGGCCGCGTCGGCTACGGCGCCGGCAAGGCGCGCGAGGTGCCGGAGGCGATCCGCAAGGCGACCGAGCGCGCCAAGAAGACGATGATCCGGGTGCCGATGAAGGAGGGTCGCACGCTCCATCACGACACCACCGGCCACTACGGCGCCGGCAACGTCGTGCTGCGCTCGGCCGAGGCCGGCACCGGCATCATCGCCGGCGGCCCGATGCGCGC
>CAXUBN010000202.1:0-5102 GCA_964249255.1 uncultured Acetobacteraceae bacterium
CGCCCGCCGCGCCCCGCCGGGCGGGACGGGGGACCGATCGTCGTCCGAGCGCCGCATGCCGCCGAGGGCGCAGTCGTCGCGCAAACGGGCCTCCTGACCGCGCGGCGGAACGAACGCGTTAAAGATCCGTTCGGAGTCCGTTCCAGGAAGGTATCCGCCATGCTCACACCGAGACACGCGGCTTATGGACGCCACCCGGTCGAGGTTGATCCGACCTGATGGCGGAGCCCGACCAAGCAGGCGGGCCGGCCTCTCAGGATACTCCATCCGCAGAGTTCCCGGTGGTGGGCGTCGGCGCGTCGGCCGGCGGCGTGGAGGCGCTGGAAGGCTTCTTCCGCGGCATCGTCGGCTTGCAGGGCCTCGCCGTGGTGGTGGTCACCCACCTCAGCCCGGACCGGCACAGCATCCTTCACGAGATCGTGCGCCGCTACACCACGATGGAGGTCCTGGTCGCCAGCGACGGGGCCACGATCAAGCGTGACCGCGTCTACGTGATGCCGGCCAACGCGGTGCTGGGCATCCAGGGCGACCGGCTGCGGCTGGTGCGGCTGGCGCCCGGCCAGCACGAACGCAGGCCGATCGACCTGTTCTTCTCCGACCTGGCGGCGGAGTTCGGCCGGCGCGCCGTGGGGGTAGTGCTGTCGGGAGGCGACAGCGACGGCTCGCTCGGTATCCGGGCGATCCGGGAGGGCGGCGGACTGACGCTGGCGCAGGTGGCGGACGGGTTCGGACCGCAGCAGCCGAGCATGCCCGACAGCGCCATGGCGACCGGCATGGTGGACCACGCCGTGCCGGCGGACCAGATGGGCGCCAGGCTGGTCCAGTATGCGCGCGTCCTGGCGGAACCGGCCGGCGTCGAGGAGCCTGCCGATCCGGCGTTCGAGACGGCGCGGCAGGGCATCTGCGACATCCTGCGTGGCCAGACCGGCCACGACTTCTCGGGCTACAAGCCGCGGACGTTCGCGCGCCGCGTGCGCCGGCGCATGCAGATCGTGCAGCTCGACGACATGGGCCGCTACCGGAAGCGGCTGGAGGACGACCCGCAGGAGGTCGCGACGCTGTTCCGCGACCTCCTGATCAACGTCACCCAGTTCTTCCGCGATCCGGAAGCGTTCGGCGCGCTGGCCGCCCACGTGATCCCCCGCCTGTTCGAGGGGCGCACCGCCGCCGACACGGTCCGGGTGTGGGTGCCCGGCTGCGCCACCGGCGAGGAGGTGTTCTCGATCGCCATCATGCTGCGCGAGCACATGGCGACGCTGGCCGGCGCGCCGCGCGTGCAGGTGTTCGCGACCGACATCGACGAGCACGCGCTGGGCGTGGCGCGGGCGGCGCGCTACCCGGTGGCGCTGCTGCGCAACGTGTCGGAGGCGCGGCGGGCACGGTTCTTCAGCACGGACGGGACCGTCGCCACGCTGGCCAAGGAGGTGCGCGACCTGTGCATGTTCTCGCCGCACAGCGTGATCCGCGACCCGCCGTTCTCCCGCATCGACCTGGTGTCCTGCCGCAACCTCCTGATCTACTTCGGCACGGACATCCAGAACAACGTGCTGCCAACCTTCCACTACGCGCTGCGGCCGGGCGGATACCTGTTCCTGGGCAGCTCGGAGAACATCGGCCAGTTCGGCGACCTGTTCGAGCCGGTCGACAAGAAGCGACGGATCTTCCGCAACCGGCCGGATGCGGGCCGCCCACGCATGCCGATCCCGGCCGACGCGTTGCGCGGCGGCATCGGCCGGCCGGACAGCCTGACCGGGCGCGGCGGCGGCGGCCGCGGCGCCACGCTGCGGCAGTCGGTGGAGGCGCAGGTGCTGGACCGGCACGCGCCGGCGCACGTGGTGGTGAACCGGGCGGGCGACGTGGTCTACTATTCCTCGCACACCGGCAGGTACCTGGAGGCGGCATCGGGCGCACCGACCCGGCAGATCCTGACCATGGCCCGCAAGGGGCTGCGGCTCGACCTGCACACGCTGCTGCGCACCGCGATCGACACCGGCCGCAGGGTGCGGCGCGAGAACCTGGCGGTGGAGGGCGACGACGACCGCGTGCAGATGGTCACGCTGACCATCGAGCCGCTGCGCGACGGGGCCGAGCCGGAGGGCGACGGGGCCAACACCCTGTTCGTGGTGCTGTTCGAGGATCAGGGCGCGCCGCGTGCCGGCGCGGAGGAGGTGGCCGCACCCAAGGAGGCGGGCAACGCGGCGGCCCGGCTGGAGCAGGAGCTGCGCGACACCCGCGAGCGGCTGCAGTCCATGGTCGAGGAGTATGAGACCGCGATCGAGGAACTGAAGTCCTCCAACGAGGAGCTGGTCTCGGTCAACGAGGAGGTGCAGTCCTCCAACGAGGAGCTGGAAGCGTCCAAGGAGGAGCTGCAGTCGCTCAACGAGGAGATGCACACCATCAACGCCGAGCTGGCGGCCAAGATCGACGCGCTGGACCAGGCCAACGGCGACCTGCAGAACCTGTTCGAGAGCGCCGAGCTGGCCACCGTGTTCCTGGACACGCGGCTGGTGATCCGCTCCTTCACGCCGACGGTGGGGCGCATCTTCAACCTGTTGCCGGGCGACCGCGGCCGGCCGATCACCGACCTGGCCAGCCGGCTGTCGCTGCCCGACTTCGCGGGCCTGCTGCGGGGGGTGCTGGACACCGGCGAGCAGGTCGAGCGGCGCATCGAGCATCCCGAGCCGGCCGCCACCTTCCTGATGCGGCTGTCGCCATACCGGGACGCGGACCGGCGGATCGGCGGCGTGGTGGTCACCTTCGTGGACGTCACCGCGCTGACTCGGACGCAGGGCCGGCAGACCGTGCTGATCGCCGAGCTGCAGCACCGCACCCGCAACCTGCTGGCGCTGGTGCAGGCGATCGCCACGCGGACGCTGGGCAAGGGTGGCTCGATGGACTCCTACATGGAGCGGTTGTCGGCGCTGGGCCGGGTGCAGAGCCTGATCAGCCAGGCCAGCGGCGATGCGATCGACCTGGGCGAGATCGTGCGGCTGGAGCTGCGGGCGCACGCCCCCGATGGGGACCAGGTGCGCACGGCGGGGCCGCCGGTGGCACTGCGTCTGGAGCAGGTGCAGACCTTCGCGCTGGCGCTGCACGAGCTGGCCACCAACGCCGTCAAGTACGGCGCGCTGGGAACCCCCGACGGCCGGCTCGACGTCACCTGGCGGATCGAGCCTGACGACCCCGCGCCAGGCTTCCGGCTAGTGCTGGACTGGGTCGAGACCGGCGTCGCGATGGGCGACGCGGGGACCCGGCGCCGCGGCTACGGCCGCCAGCTGATCGAGCGGGCCCTGGTCTTCGCGTTGCGGGCCAAGACCAGCCTGGAGTTCCGCCCCGAGGGAATCGCCTGCCGGATCGCGATGCCGCTGCAGGACCCGACCAACGAGGACGAACCGGAATGACCGTCGTGCCGCCCGATCCCCAGCGCCTGCGCGACAGCAGAGTGCTGGTGGTGGAAGACGACTTCCTGATCGGTGAAACCCTGGTCGAGGCGTTGCAAGACCAGGGGGCCACCGTGGTGGGGCCGATCGGATGGGTTGCCGAGGCGTTGACGGCGATACGGGACCCGGCCTTGCGGTTCGACGTCGCCGTGCTGGACGTGGACCTGCACGGCAGGCGCTCCTATCCCATCGCCGATGCGCTCGCGGCGCGGGGCATCCCTTTCGTGTTCACCACCGGCTACGACGCCGGGGCGGTGGAGCCGGCCTATCGCGAGCATGCGCAGCTGGAGAAGCCGCTCAGCGCCACCGCGCTGATCGCCAGGCTGGCGGAGATCCTGAGGCGACGCCCGGACAACCCATCTTTGGCCCCCATCAAGGGATGAGCCATCGGCCTCTTCTCAAGTGGATGGAGATGACGATGCCAGTCGCCACCCGTCATACTTGCGAGATGTATATTACATAACGCGATCAAACCTGAATTTGGAACACGGTATGTTCCATTTACGATCGTGGTGCCGTGGCGAAGTCATTACCGCAGGAGCGCCGCGAATGACGACCACCCCGCCCCACCCTCCATCGCCCCTCCTGAACGGGCAGGGCGGCGGTGGTGGGGCCGACCGGTCGGACCGACGGGGCGTTGGTCGCCGTGCAGGAGCCGGCGCCGCACCTCGACCTGGCGGTGCTCGACATCGCCCCCGAACGGGGAATGCTCGTAGCCGAACGTCGAGGCACCGGCGCCGACCTGCCAGGGGATACCCCTGACCCGGAAACCCTAGTCCGGCGCGCATTGGCAGCGGAGCTGGTCGCGGTTCTTGGAGCCTCGTACGAACGATGGTCGTTGCGGTCCGCCATGCGCCGCCTGCCTCCGCTCACTGGCCGAGCAGGTCCCAGGCCTGGGCGCCCACCTCGTGGCAGGCGTTGCCCATGCCGTCGCGGGCGATCTGGCGGCCGAAGGCATCCATCATGTCGGTGACCGGCACGCGGGCGAAGCGGTCACCCTGCAGCTTGCGGCATTGGTCCAGCACGACCGTCGTCACCGGGCCGAGCTTCACCTGGCGGCCGTCGTCGCACATGCTCTTGCTCTGCTCGGTGAAGCGGTAGAGGCGGGAGAAGTAGTTGCAGCGGCCCTGCGGATCCATGACCGCCGGCGGCTGCAGGTAGGCCTCCTGCGCCGCGGCCGGCACCACAAACGACAGCAGGAGCAGGATCGACGGAAAGGTTGGGGTACGCGCGATCATCACGTCCTCGGATCTTGGCGGCAGGATCAGGCCGCCGGCATTGCCGGAACTCCGTTTCCGCGACAAGGTGCCTCCTCAACGCGCCCGCCGGGAAAGCAACGTCTATCGCCCTTCTCCCGATCACCGCACGGATCGCGCTGAACGAGGACGAGCTGCATGAAACCTTCATGCGGGCCTCCGGCGCCGGCGGGCAGAACATCCAGAAGGTGGAAACCGCGGTGCAGCTGCGCTTCGACGCGCGCCGCTCGCCCAGCCTGCCGGACCCGGTGCGGCTGCGGCTGGAGCGGCTGGCCGGGCGCCGGCTGACCGGCGACGGCGTGATCGTGATCACCGCGCAGAGGCACCGGACGCGCGAGCGCAACCGTACCGACGCGCTGGAACGGCTGACGGCCCTGATCCGGGAGGCGGCCGCGCCGCCGCCGCC
>CAXUBN010000203.1:0-4438 GCA_964249255.1 uncultured Acetobacteraceae bacterium
CAGCTGCACGCGCGCAGGCAGGCCGGCGGCGGCAACAAGGCTGGCGAGGACTCCCTGCTGAAGCTGCCCCGCCTCGCGGCACGGCTGCTGCCGGTGGCGCGCGAGCGGCTGAACAACTGGCCCGGCAAGGGGCGCCGCCTGCGCCGGATGGAGCGGCTCGACCACGCCGCCGCGTCCGGCGACCTGGTCGCCATGATCGACCTGTCCTGCCGCGACGACGCCTGGGCCACGGACGACCAAGCGCTGAAGGAGGTTCGTGCGCAGGCGGACCTGCTGCGGATGGCGCACCAGGCCTCGATCGATGCCGCTCCGGCACGCACGCGCCAGGCACGAAGCGCTGGCCGCGAGTTCGCGGTGATGGGCGGCGTGGTGGCGCTGCTGGGCGCCGTCACCGTCGGTCTCGTGTTCTGATGGCCAGGACGGCCGGCAGCAGGATCGGCGCGAAGCCGGCCGTATCCAGGTCTGGGCGCACGGGCGGCGGCGCAGGGCTGTGGTGGGGTGGGCTCGCCTGCGGCGCGACCGTGGTGCTGTCGCCGGCGACCGCCATCCTGCTGGCAGTGCTCCTGTCGCCGGTGCTGCTGATGGCGCTAGTCCCGGAGGATGGGCCAGAAAAGGGGGCCGGACGGCACCCTGGCCGGCGCATCGTGCTGGCCTCTCTGCTGTTCGGTTTGGCCGGAAGCGTCTCGCCGCTGCGTCAGCTTTGGAACGACGGCCCGACCACTCCAACGACCATGGCAATGATTCATCAGCCCATGATCCTGCTGATGACCTGGACCGCGATCCTCGCCGGCTGGTTCGTCGGCGAGGTCGCCAGCATCGTGCTCAGGTTGACCGCTGACCTGAACGCGGCGGCGAAGCGGCGAGCCTGCGCCGCCGAATTGAGCGCACTGGAGGAGGAATGGGGCCCGCTGCCACCCGTGGCGGCATCATCTCCGTGACAGGATCCGGCAGACTGGCGCGGGATGCGCCAGTCCACCGGAGATCGTCACGCCGCCTGGTCGGCCAGCCGGCGCGTGGTGACATGAGTCTTCATCGCCTTCTGCACCTTCTCGAAGGCGCGCACCTCGATCTGCCGCACGCGCTCGCGGGAGATGCCGTAATGCTGGGACAGGTCCTCCAGGGTGGAGGGCTCCTCGCTCAGCCGGCGCTCCGTCAGGATATGCCGCTCGCGCTCGTTCAGCGTCTGCATCGCATTGCCGAGCAACGCCTTGCGTCCGTTGAACTCCTCGCTCTCGGCCAGGGTCTGCTCCTGGCTCTCGGCGTCGTCCACCAGCCAGTCCTGCCATTCGCCCTCGCTGTCGGCACGCACCGGCGCGTTGAGGCTGTGGTCGGGCGCGGCCAGCCGGCGGTTCATGCTGATCACGTCGCCACCGGACACGCCCAGCGTGGTGGCGATGTGGTCGACCTGCTCCGGCTGGAGGTCGCCGTCCTCGATCGCCTGCATCTGCCCCTTCAGCCGGCGCAGGTTGAAGAATAGCTTCTTCTGTGCGGCGGTGGTGCCCATCTTCACCAGCGACCAGCTGTGGAGGATGTACTCCTGGATCGCGGCGCGGATCCACCACATCGCGTAGGTTGCGAGCCGAAAGCCGCGGTCCGGATCGAACCGCTTGACCGCCTGCATCATGCCGACGTTGCCCTCGCTGATCAGCTCGCTGATCGGCAGGCCGTAACCGCGATAGCCCATCGCGATCTTGGCCACGAGACGCAGATGCGAGGTGACCAGCTTGTGGGCCGCGGCCGTGTCCTCGCTGTCGCGCCAGCGCTTGGACAGGGCCAGCTCTTCCTCGGGCGCCAGCATCGGGAAGCGGCGGATCTCCTGGAGATACCGCGACAGGTTGCCTTCCGGGCTGACGTTAATGACGGCTGATACCATCGAACAATTCCTTTCGCCCGATCGGCTGCGGGGGCACGCTGTCCTTACGGCACAGCGCGGTGACGGTTTCGCAGCACGTCGGCATGGGCGCGGGTAAGGACTTCACGTCCCCGATACATCCCCCTTGGATCGGGCGGGCGGCACCGGGACGTCCAGACCGGCGGGCGCGCCCCGCTCGTCGGAATGGCCCCGACCTATCAGGACTAGCCAGGTCCTGTCAAGGATTGCCGCAATGCGGCATCCCGATTTGCCGCCGTCCCGGCCGCCCCGAACAGCCGGGCACGCAGGGCCTCGAAATCGGCCGGCGGCGCCGTCTCGAAGCGCAGCGCGGCACCGGTCACCGGATGGCTGAAGCCGAGCGTGGCCGCGTGCAGGGCCTGGCGCGGGAAGTCGAGCGCCGCGCGCCGATCCTCCGCCGGCAGCAGCCGCGCCGCCGCCGGGATCCGGCGCAGGTAGACCGGATCGCCCAGCAGCGGATGACCGGCGTGGGCCAGGTGAACCCTGATCTGATGGGTGCGGCCGGTCGCCAGCCGGACCTCCACCAAGCCGACCGCCGCCGCGGCGATCCCCAGCGTGCGGTAGCGGCTGAGCGCCGGCTTGCCGCCATGTGCCACCACGGCCATGCGCTTGCGATCGCGCGGGTCGCGGCCGATGGCGCCCTCGCATTCCCCGGTCGCCGGCGACGGCACGCCCCAGCACAGCGCCAGGTAGCTGCGCTCGATGATCCGCCGGGCGAACATGTCCCCCAGCGCCGCCAGCGCCGCCTCGGTCTTGGCCACCACCATGGTGCCCGACGTGTCCTTGTCCAGCCGGTGCACGATGCCGGGCCGCCGCTCGCCGCCGATGCCGGGCAGCGTGTCGCCGCAGTGCGCCAGCAGCGCGTTCACCAGCGTGCCATCCTCGTTGCCGGGGGCGGGGTGCACCACCAGCCCGGCCGGCTTGTCGAGCACCAGCAGGCTGTCGTCCTCGAACAGGATGGGAAACGGGATCGCCTGCGAGGCCGGTCGCGCCGGGACCGGGGCAGGGGGCGTCACGGCGAAGCGCATGCCCGGCCGCACCAACTCTGCCGGCTGCCGGACCGCCATCCCGTCCCGCCACACGTGGCCCGCCTCCATCAACGCCTTGACGCGCGAGCGCGACAGGCTAGGGCTGCTCTCGGCCAGGAAGCGGTCGGTCCGCATCCCGTCGTGCGCCGCCGTCGCCTGGACCAGCAGGGCATCGGGCGACGACGCGTCGGGCACGGACGGCGCGGGGGCGGGCTCCGTCACGCCGCCGCCCCGCCGTCACCGTGGAGGGGATCGATGATGCGGGGAACCAGGGCGCTGCTGGCGCTGGTGATCGTCATGGGCGTGCTGATCGTCCTCGGCACGACGACCCTTGTCGTCGTCGTCGTGCACCGTCTGACACATCCGGAGCCAGCCGGGGAAACCGGACCGCCGCCGCCCGCGTCGCGGCTCGCCGTCCAGAACCCGTTGCCGGCGGTCGCGGTGCTGTCCGACGAGCCCCCCGGCACCCGGATTACCGCCCTGGCGCGCCAGTCGGACACGCGGCTGGCGATTGCCCTCGCCGGCGGCGGCCCGGATCGGGTCCTGATCTGGGACCTGGCCACGGGCCGTGCCGTGACGGAGATCCGCCTCGGCCGGTGAGGATGCGCTGACCCAACGGTTGCCAGACAAAACTGCCTTGTTATTAGACACGACTGCACATGAGCCATGCAATCATGACCCTCGACCCATCCGCCACCGTGCCCCAGATCAGGGCCACCGGACGGGTTGGCCGTCCTCACGAAGCTGGATTCCCGTCATGTCCTCGACCACCAAGATGCCGACCCTGAACACCCGCGGCGTCGGCACCATCGTCTCGGGCTGCGCGGCCATCGCCGTGTCCACCCTGCTTGCCGGCGGCATGATCCTGATCATGCGCTGACCCCACCGACGGCCGCGTCACCGGACGGGCAATATGCCCGCCCGCCGCCACCGAGTGGATCGGGGACGGCATTGTCGCGCCACATCATGAAGTCGGGGTATGCTGGCGTCCCGTAGGGGATTCGAACCCCTGTTACCGCCGTGAGAGGGCGGTGTCCTAGGCCCCTAGACGAACAGGACGTCGGCCAGCGGCGGGTCATGTAGGCCAACGCCGGAGGTGGTGCAAGCCCCTCGGGCCGCCCCGCCGGCGGGGTGCAGATGGCCTCGACACCGACCGCGGGCCGGCTATGGTCCAGCGTCATGACGGGAGCCCGTGTGTCATGCCGAGCGCCGAGTCGGCCAGTTTCGCCAGCCTGTCCGGCGCCTTCCTGCTCGCCTTTCCAGCCTTGTTCTCGATCGTCAATCCGCTCGGCGCATCGCTGATCTTCGCCGAGGTCACCGATGGCCGCAGCGCGGCCGAGCGCCGCACCCTGGCGCGCAAGGTGGCGCTCTACGGCCTCCTGATCCTGCTGGTGTCGCTCTGGATCGGCAGCACCCTGCTGGCGTTCTTCGGCATCACGATTGGGGCGCTGCGCATCGCCGGCGGCCTGGTAGTCGCCGTGCGCGCCTGGGGGCTGCTGCAGGCGCCGGAGGCCAACGA
>CAXUBN010000203.1:4448-5100 GCA_964249255.1 uncultured Acetobacteraceae bacterium
GAACGGGCGGCCGCAGGCTGCGCACGGTTTCTGCGGCAGGTCGGCCTTCTTCACCGCGCCAGGCCCATCCTGGCCACCACCTGGCCAGATTTCGGGTCCACCAACACCACTCGGTCCGGCCCGCCACCCTGCAGCAGCAACCCCAGCCGGTCCGCGGCCGAGGCGATCCCGGCAATGTGGGTGCCGTCCGGCTCCGACAACGTCAGGTTGGCGACCACCGCCGGGCCACCCATGCGGCGGGCGATGGTGATGCCGATCACCGCGATCCCGGCCACGATCAGCACGCCCATCAGCACCACGACGCTCACCAAGGCCCGCATACCGGCTTCACTCCCCTTCCCGGCCGCAACGCGCTATGCCGGGCCATGAACGTCACGTGCAAGGCCGGACCATGAGCGATGACGGCCCATGGACCGTCCAGGCCGGGCCGGACGCGGCCGGCACCCGGCTCGACCGGTTCCTCACGGATGCGATCGGCACGGTGTCGCGCTCGCGTGTCAAGTCGCTGATCGGCGAAGGCGCCGTTGCCGAGGCCGGCGTGGTGCTGCGCGACCCGGCATCCGCGGTCCACTCCGGCCGATGCTACGTGGTCAGCCCGCCGGCCCTGACCAGTGCGACACCAGCGCCGCAGGACATCCCACTCCATATACTC
>CAXUBN010000204.1:0-5099 GCA_964249255.1 uncultured Acetobacteraceae bacterium
GCCCTGGGCGCCGTCAGCGGAGCGTTTCCGGATGAGTGAGGTCGCCGGCGTATCTGGCGCGGAACTGTCCGGATCACGTGCCGGAGGTCCGGTCGAGCTGTCCGCGCCCGCACCGGGCAGCGGCCATGGCGCCACGCTGCGTCACCGCAGCCTCACCGGCGGATCGCTGCTGGCGGTGCTGGGCGTGGTCTACGGCGACATCGGAACCAGCCCGCTCTACGCGGTGAAGTCCACCATCCAGATCATCGGCACCCGGGTCAGCACCGGCGAGGTGCTGGGCATCGAGAGCCTGATCTTCTGGGCGCTGATCCTGGTCGTCACCGTGAAGTACGTGATGCTGATCATGCGGGCCGACAACCGCGGCGAGGGCGGCATCCTGTCGCTGAGCGCGCTAGCGCAGCGCGTCGCCACCGGCCGGCTGCGCACCGTGCTGGGCCTGGTCGGCATCGTCGGCGCCTGCCTGTTCTTCGGCGACGGCACCATCACGCCGGCGATCTCGGTGCTGTCCGCGGTGGAGGGGCTCGAGGTCAGCGTTCCGGGCGCCGCCTCGGTCGTACTGCCGATCGCGGTGGCGGTGATCGTGGCGCTGTTCAGCCTGCAATGGCGCGGTACCGGCAACGTGGGCCGCATCTTCGGGCCTGTGATGCTGGTCTGGTTCGTGGCGATCGGCGTGTTCGGGGCGATCGAGGTGGCGCGCGACCCGTTCGTGCTGCGCGCCCTGATACCCTCGCACGCGGCGATCTTCATCATCCATCACGGGTGGCTGGCGTTCGTCGCACTGGGTGCGGTGGTCCTGGCGGTCACCGGGGCCGAGGCGCTGTATGCCGACATGGGGCATTTCGGGCCGAAGCCGATCCGGATGGCCTGGCTGTGCTGCGTGCTGCCGTGCCTGGCGCTCAACTACCTGGGCCAGGGCGCGCTGATCATCGACCACCCGGCCGCCACCGTGAACCCGTTCTACCTGCTGGTGCCGCACGCGCTCCGGTTGCCGATGGTGGTGCTGGCGACGGCGGCCAGCGTGATCGCCAGCCAGGCGATGATCACCGGCGCCTACTCGATGGCGCGGCAGACGATCCAGCTCGGCTACCTGCCGCGCATGCGCGTGCTGCACACCAACGCCGACGAGGAGGGCCAGATCTACGTGCCGCAGATCAACCGCGCGCTGCTGGCCGGCGTGCTGCTGCTGGTGCTGGCGTTCCGGACCTCCGACAGCCTGGCGACCGCCTACGGCATCGCGGTGACCGGCACCTTCGCCTGCACCAGCGTGCTGGCGGTCGTGGTGTTCCGGCGCATCTACGGCTGGTCGCGGCTGGCGGTGATCGTGGTGTTCGGCGGCTTCCTCACGATCGACCTCACCTTCTTCCTGGCCAACGCGCTCAAGATCCCGGAGGGCGGCTGGGTGCCGCTGCTGCTGGGCATCGTGCTGACCACGCTGATGACCACCTGGAAGACCGGCCGCAACCTGATCCTGTCGCGGTGGCGGCAGGACAGCCTGCCGCTGGCCTCGTTCCTGGCCCGGCTGCCGCAGTCGCGCACGCTGCGGGTGCCGGGCACCGCGATCTTCCTGACCGCCAACGCCGAGATCGTCCCGGCCTGCCTGCTGCACAACCTCAAGCACAACAAGGTCCTGCACGAGCGCGTGCTGTTCGCCACGCTGCAGAACCTGGACCAGCCGGAGGCGGATCCGGGCGGCCGCATGCTGGTCGAGCGGATGGCCCCCGACATCCACCGGGTCACGCTGCGCTACGGCTTCATGGAAAGCCCCAACCTGCCGCGCGCGCTGGAGGACCTGGGTGCGCACGGGGTCGCGTTCGACCCGATGCAGGCCTCCTACTTCGTCAACCGTGAGGTGCTGGTGCGCGGCGCGGTGCCGAAGATGTCGATCTGGCGCATCTCCCTGTTCCTGCTGATGGCGCGCAATGCCGTGCCCGCGTTCGAGTTCTACCGCATCCCCTCGGACCGCGTGGTCGAGCTCGGCGTCCGCGTCGCGATCTGATGGATGGATTGGGATCCAAGGGCTGTCACGCGCAAGCGTGCTTCGCACGACGGCCCTTGGCGGGGTCCAGGGACGGCGCCCCTGGCCTCGCCCTTTATGTTCATTGGCCCTTCTGCCTGTCGAAGTGCCCGTACTGTGACTTCAACAGCCACGTCCGGGAGCTGATCCCGCAGGCCCGCTTCGCCGCCGCCCTGCGCCGCGAGCTGGCCACCGAGGCCGACCGGCTGGGCTCGCGCCCGCTGTCCTCGATCTTCTTCGGCGGCGGCACGCCGAGCCTGATGGAGCCGGACACGGTGGCCGCCTTGATCGCCGACGCCCGGGCGCTGTTCCGGCCCGCCGCCGACCTCGAGGTGACGCTGGAGGCCAACCCCACCAGCGTCGAGACCGGCCGGCTGCGCCAGTTCCGCGAGGCCGGCGTCAACCGCCTGTCGCTCGGCGTGCAGGCCCTCGAGGACGAGGCGCTGCGGCTGCTGGGGCGCCATCATTCCGCGGCGCAGGCGATGACCGCGCTGGAGGTGGCGCGCGCGATCTTTCCGCGCATCTCGTTCGACCTGATCTATGCCCGCCCGAACCAGGATCTGCCGGCCTGGCGCGCCGAGCTCGGCCGCGCCCTGGCGCTCGGCCCGGACCACCTGTCGCTCTACCAGCTGACGATCGAGCCCGGCACCCGGTTCGAGGCGCTGCACCGGCAGGGCCTGCTGGCCGTGCCGGAGCCGGAGCTGGCCGCGGCGCTCTACGAGGACACCGGAACGATCGCGGCGCATCACGGCCTCCACGCCTACGAGGTGTCCAACTACGCCCGCCCGGGCTCCGAAAGCCGGCACAACCTCGCCTACTGGCGCTACGGCGATTATGCCGGCATCGGCCCCGGCGCGCATGGCCGGGTATCCTGGCCGGACGGCGACGGTCCCCCGGCGATCCACGCGACCCGGCGGCACCGCGCCCCCGAGCCCTGGGCCGAGCGGGTGGAGCGGCAAGGGCACGGCCTTACGGAGGAGGTGCGGCTCGTGGCACCGGAGCCGGCGCGCGAGATGCTGCTGATGGGACTGCGCTTGTCCGAGGGGATCGACGGGGAGCGCTTCGCGGCCCGCACCGGCACCGCGCTGCCGGACGCCTTGGAGCCGGACGTGCTGGAGGCGGCGATCGAGGCCGACTACCTCGACTGGCGCGATGGCCATCTCGTCGCGACCCCGGCCGGTCGCCTGCGCCTGGAGGCGCTGCTGCCGGCGCTGGTCCGTTAGCATCGGGACCGGGGTCCGCCGTTCCCCGGCTCTTCATGATGGCGAACCGTTGTCGTCGCCCGTCGTTGCTGCGGCGGTTCGGCCCGGAGGGCCCGGAGGGACTGTGCATGCCGTTGCGTTCGAATAGCCTGATCGCCCTGACGCTCGCGGCCATTCTGGCCGGTTGCGGGCCCAACAACGGCATCACCTCGCCGGCGCCGGCCGCGTTACCCGGTTCGCTGGCAACCGGTCCGCTGCCGTCGGCGCTGCCGACGTCCACCACCGTCGGCCCCGCTGATACCGGGCCGGCCGGGTCGGCCGCCTCGGTGGGGGATGGCACCGCGGCGGTGCCGGGACGATGAGCCTGTATTTGACGACTCAAAACATCACGACGGACTATTTCGCGCGATCACACGCTGTTGTAGGAACAACGTCACACCCTATTAAGCGGATCTTATGATGGCAGAAGAAGACGGTCAGACGATCCTGACCCTCACCGCGCAGATCGTCTCGGCCCACGTATCCAACAACAGCGTCTCGTCCGAGGCGCTGCCGGACCTGATCCGTCATGTCCACCAGGCCCTGTCCGGGGTCGGGCAGCCCGTGGCCGAGCCCGAGAAGCTGCAGCCGGCGGTACCGGTGAAGCGGTCGGTGTTTCCGGACTACATCGTCTGCCTCGAGGACGGCAAGAAGCTCAAGATGCTGAAGCGGCACCTGCAGAGCGCCTACTCGATGACGCCGGACCAGTATCGGGAGCGCTGGGGCCTGCCGTCCGACTACCCGATGGTGGCGCCGAACTACGCCGAGCGGCGGTCCGCGCTGGCCCGGCAGATCGGGCTTGGCCGCAAGGACGGCGGACGTCCCGTGGACGACGAGCCGGCCCCGGAGGAGGAGGTGGCCCCGGAGGACACGGCGCCGAAGCCGAAGGCGACCCGCCGCAAGCGCGCGGCCAAGGACTGAGCGTCAGCCGGGCGGGACGTCGATCGTCCTGCCCAGCATCAGCGGCAGCAGCCGCCGCGTCATCGCCCCGTGCGGTGGCGTCATGGTGGTGAAGCCGCTGAACCGGCCTGGCCGGTACACCCCGCGCGCGTGCGAGAAGCGCGCGAACCCGGCCTCGCCGTGATAGGCCCCGGTGCCGCTCGGCCCGATGCCCCCGAACGGCAGGTCGGGCTGGGCGCAGTGCAGCACCGTCCCGTTCACGGTGGCGCCGCCCGACACCGTCCGCGACAGCACCGCGCGTTCCGTCCGCCTGTCGTCGGTGTAGCAGTACAGCGCCAGCGGCCGCGGCCGTGCGTTCACGAACGCGATCGCCGCGTCGAGCGAGCGGTACGGCAGCACCGGCAGCACCGGGCCGAAGATCTCCTCCGTCATCAGCGCGCAGTCTCCCGGCGCCGACAGCAGCACGGTGGGCACCAGCCGGCCGGTCCGGCGGGCGTCGTCCGCCTCGCCCGCATGGTCGGGATGGCGCAGCACCGTGGCCCCCCCGGCGGCGGCGGCCTCGACCGCCCGCCACAGCCGGTCCATGTGGCGCTCGGAGACGATGCCGCTGTAGTCCGGGTTGCCGCTGATGCGGGGATACAGCCGCGCCGCCGCGTCGACCAGCGCCCCCGCATACGCGTCCAGCCGGTCCTCCGGCACCAGCGCGTAGTCCGGGGCCAGGCAGGTCTGCCCGGCGTTGAACAGCTTGCCGACCATCAGGCTGTGCGCGGTGCGGGCCGGGTCGGCGTCGGGGGCCGCGATCACCGGGCTCTTGCCGCCGAGCTCCAGCGTCACCGGCACGAGGTTCGCGGCGGCCGCCTGCATCACGGCGCGGCCGACCCCGGTGGAGCCGGTGAACAGCAGGTGGTCGAACGGCAGGGCGCAGAACGCGCGCGCCACGGCCG
>CAXUBN010000205.1:0-5086 GCA_964249255.1 uncultured Acetobacteraceae bacterium
CGCCCGCCGGCTGGCCGAGCTCGGCTACGTCGCGCTGGCCAGCGACCTGCACGGCGACGCCCGGCTGTTCGACGACCTCGGCGCGGCGTCCGCGGCGGTGAAGCCGCTGCACGAGGATGCGGCGCGCACCCGCGCCCGCACCCGGGCGGGGCTGGCGGCGCTGCTGGCGCGACCGGAGGTCGACCCCGCGCGCATCGGCGCGATCGGGTTCTGCTTCGGTGGCACGATGGCGCTTGAGCTCGCCCGGTCCGGCGCCGACGTCCGCGCCGTGGTCGGCTTCCACAGCGGCCTGGCGACCCCGGCGCCGCGGGAGGACGCGAGGGCGATCCGCGGCCGCGTGCTGGTGTGCATCGGCGCCGACGATCCGATCATCCCGCCCGAGCAGCGCGCGGCGTTCGAGGCCGAGATGCGGGACGGCGGCGTCGACTGGCAGATGCACCTGTACGGCGGCACCGTGCACAGCTTCACCAACAAGAACGCCGACAAGCGCGGCATGCCGCATGCGGTCCGCTACAACGAGGCGGCCGACATGCGGTCCTGGGCCGCCATGCGGGCGTTGTTCGACGAGGCGTTCGCCTGATGCGCGGCGCCCGGATGATGTGATCGCGGCGGGGCGGCGAAAACCGCAACCCGCCATGCCGGCCGGTGTTCAGCGGCCATGCAGGGTGCGGATCGCGTCAACGAGGAACTCGAGGTCGGCTTCAACCAGGGCTTCGAGCGGCGCTGGAGCCGGGCCGAGCGCTTCGGCTACGGTGTCATGCTGTTGTTCGCCCTGGCCGGGCTCGGCGGCGTATTCGGTCGCGGGGCCTTCAGCCATCGTACCGCCGGCGGCGGGGCGGCGGCGATGACGGTGGACTTCGAGCCGGTCACGCGGTCGCAAAGCCCGACCCAGGTCACCTTCCACCTCGACAACCCGACCGACCGGCCCACGCTCCGGTTGTTCCTCGACAACCAGGTCGTGGAGCCGATGGGGCTGGGCAAGATCCTGCCGCAGCCGGAGCGGGCCGACGCCGTGGCGGACGGGCTGGCGCTGATCGTGGCGGTTCCCCCCGGCACGCGGAACGCGGAGCTGCGCATCGTCCTGGAGCCGAAGGCGCTCGGCCCGCAGCACCTCACCGCCCGTCTGGACCACCATGCCCCGCTCGGCTGGACCCAGTTCGTGGTGCCCTGAGCGGCCGGCTCCACACAGGTTTACACCGATGAGCGTCATCATCCGGGCGGCGGTCGCCTACGTGATCCTGCTGCTGGCCGTGCGGCTGATCGGCCGGCGCATGGCCAGCATGATGGCGCCGTTCGACATCGTGGTGCTGTTCCTGTTCGGCGGCGCGCTGATGGCCGCCGTGCTGGGCGACGACCATTCCATGACGGCCGCCATCAGCGCGGTGTTCTCGATCGGGCTGATGCACGTCTCGGTGTCGGCGCTGAAGGCCCGGCTACCCTGGGTCGGCCGCCTCGTGGACGGCACCCCGGTGGTGGTGTTCGAGCGTGGCCACTGGCACCAGGACCGCATGCGTGACCTGCGCATGCTGGAAAGCGACGTGATGGCCGCGGTGCGCCAGAAGGGGCTCATGCGGCTCGAGCAGGTGCGCTACGCCGTGGTGGAGCGCGACGGGAAGGTCTCGATCATTCCCGATAACCAGTAAGCCCAGGGCGCTGCCCTGGACCCGCCAAGGGCCGCAGCCCTTGGAACCCGATTCTTAACGATTGGAGTCCAGAGGCCCAGCCTCTGGCGGGGTCCAGGGGCAGCGCCCCTGGGCCTATTCTCCCGTGCCGCCGCCCGGCGGCCCCTGCACCACTTCCACCAGATCGTGCGGCCGCAGCCAGCGCCCGAATGCCGCCTGCACCTGCTCGGCGGTGGTGTCGTAGTAATGCTGCGCGGCGCGCTGCGCCTGGTCGAGCGGCAGGCCCAGGTCGGACAGGTGCAGGTCCTCGTAGCCGATGTCGTCGTAGCTGGCGTGCTCCATCGGGATCTGGCGCAGCAGCGACGCCTTGGCGCGGGTCAGCTCGTCGGGGCTGACCACGCCGCGCTGCATCGCCTCCATGTCCCGCACCACCAGATCGCGCGCCCGGCCGATCTTGTCCGGGTCGGCGCCATAGGTGACGGAGTAATCGCTGCGGGTGCGCGACCATTTCAGGGCGCTGCTGACGCTGTACACGTAGCCGCCCTTCACCCGCAGGTCCTGGTAGAGCCGGGACGAGAAGCCGTCGCCCAGGATCTCGTTGCCCACCGTCAGCGTGAAGTGGTCGGGATCGTCCACGCGCACGCCCAGCGTTTCGGCCAGGTTGATGGTGGATTGCAGCGTGCTGCGGTCGGGCACGTAGTCGTGCGCCGGGCCGTTCGGTGGGATCGGCGGCAGATCGATGGCGGGCGTGGGGCCGGAGGCCGTCCAGCCGCCGAACGCCCGCTCCACCGCCGTTCGCGCATGCTCGGGCGTGATGTCGCCCACGATCACGATCGTGGCGAGATCCGGCCGGTAGGCACGCCGGTAGTACGCCTCCGCCTGCGCCGAGGTCAGCGTCATCACCGTCTTCGGCGTGGCCTCGCGCAGCGACGGGTCGCCGGCGGGCACCACCGCCTTCAGGGTGGCGCGGCCGAACAGGTAGGAGGGCGAGCCGAGCAACCCGGCCAGCCCGCCCGCGGCCTGATGCTGCACCACCCGGAACGCGTCCGCCGGGAACACCGGATGCAGCTCGTTGTCGGCCAGCAGCGCCAGGCCGGTATCGAACTGGCTCGACAGCACCTTGAGCGAGAAGCCGCTGCCCGCACTCTCGTCGGCGGCGATGGCGTCCAGCGCCCCCTGGAACGTCAGCCCGTCCTTGGACTGGCTGCCGTAGTCGAACAGGCGCTCGACCACGCTGGCGACGCCCTCCTGCCCCCGGGGCTCCTCGGTCTCGGTGACCTGGCGGATCTGGCCATAGAGCGAGACGGTGCTGGTCACGTGCTCGGGCTGCACGATCAAGCGCAGCCCGTTCGGCAGCACGCCCACGACAGGGGCGGGCGAGGCCTCCGGCACGTGGAGCTCGGACAGCGCGGCCGCGGCCCAGTCCGGCAGTGCCACCGGATGGCCGGGCGCCGCGGCGAACGACTCCGCGCCGCCGAACCCCTTGCCGGCGATCGGCTTGCCGGAGTCCTGCGGCGTCAGCACGGCAGCGACCTCGTGCGCCGGATCGAGCACGGCGCGGGCGATGCGGTTCACGTCGGCGACCGTGACCGCCTTGTAGGCGGCGGCCAGCGCGTCCGGGGAGTCGAGACCGTCGAACGCCAGCACGTTGGACCAGCTCTGCGCCAGCCCGCTGATGCTGTCGTTCCCCTCGCCGATCTGGGCCACCTCGCGCCGCTTGGCGGCCTCCACCAGCTCCGCGGGCACGCCGTTCCGCGCCACGCCCGCCATCACCGCGCGCAGCTTCGCCAGCAGCGGCGCGCTGTCGGCGCCCTTGGGGAAGGCCGCGAACACCACGCCGTAGCCGACATCGGGCTTGGGCCGGTACAGGAACTGCGCCGCCAGCGCGTCGCCGGCCGGCACCAGCGCATAGAGCGAGCCGCGCTCGCTGGACAGCACGTCGCCCAGCACGTCGGCGGCGGCGAAATCCCGCGCCCGCGAGCCCGGCATCCGGTAGGCCAGCGTGGCGATGCCGACCGGATAATCGGTCGGCAGCGACAGGGTCCGCGGCGTGACCGGGCGCAGGGCGAAGGTCGGGTGCGGCGGCAGCGGCTTCGCTTGGATGGCGCCGAACGCCGCCTTCACGTCGGCCAGCGCCTTGTCCGGATCGACGTCGCCGACGATCACCAGGACCGCGTTGTTGGGCGCGTACCAGCGCGACCAGAAGGCGCGCAGCAGGGTTGCGTTGGTGCGGTCGAACGAGGGCCGGGTGCCGAGCGCGTCGTGCTCGTACGGGGTGCCGGCGAACATGGTCGCCTGCAGCTGCGACAGGTAGGTGTAGGCAGGCGAGGACAGGTCGCGCGACACCTCCTGCTCGATGGCGCCGCGCTCGGTGTCCCAGTCGGTCTGGTCCAGCGTGAGGCGGTTCATCCGCAGCGCTTCCACGTGCAGCACCACGGCCAGGTCGTCGGCCGGAGCCGTGTAGTAGTACTGGGTGACGGTCTCGGTGGTGTCGGCGTTGTAGGAGCCGCCGAGCTTGGAGCCGATCTCCGCCAGCTGGTCCTTGTCCAGCCCGTCCGAGCCGCGGAACATCATGTGCTCGGTGGCGTGCGCGGTGCCGGGGAACCCGGGGGGCGCGTCGTTGGAGCCGGCCAGGTAGTTGATCTCGGTGCTCACCACCGGGGCCAGGCGGTCGCGCACGATCACCACGCGCAAACCGTTCGGAAGCGTGGCGCGCAGCGCCGAGGAGGCGGCGGTGGCGTGTTGCGCGGTGGCCGGCGGCGGGGTCGTGGGCATCGGATCGGGACCGGTGGCGGGGGCCGCCCGCCCGGTGCCGGACAGGCCCAGGACCGCCAGTAGCGCCGCGCCTCCCAGGAACCGTTCCGGGATCCCCCTGGTCATCCGGTCACGCATCCAGTTCCTCCGCCTCGTACGCGTTCGCGGCGGCCAGGCCGGGCGGCGAACGGTGTGCCAACCTAGTGGCCGGCCACCGGCCGGCATAGCCATCGGCCTATGAAGGATGCGTCACCTGGCCGATGGTGACGGGTGATGCCGTCACCGCTTCCCCCTCACGCCGCCGCCGCCCGTGACGGTGGCTTCACGCTGCTCGAGGTGCTGGTGGCGTTCGCGATCGCTGCCCTGGCGCTGGGCGTGCTGTTCGAGGGCGCCGTGGGCGGCATCCGCTCCACCCGCGTCGCCGACCGCACCGTCGAGGCGCTGTCGCGGGCGCAGTCGCACCTCGCCGCGGTGGGGCAGGGCATCCCGCTCGGACCCGGCACACAGGGAGGCGACGATGGCGGCGGTTACCGTTGGAGCGTGCGCATCCGCACGGCGCGGTCGGCCTCCACCGGCACGATGCGGGTCGTGCTCTACGCGGTGCAGGTGACGGAGTCCTGGGACAACGGTTCGGGAGGCGACGGGAGCGGGCGCAGCGTGGTGCTGCGCACCGAACGGCTGGGCGTGGCGCGCCCCGATGCCTTGTGATG
>CAXUBN010000206.1:0-5076 GCA_964249255.1 uncultured Acetobacteraceae bacterium
TCGTCGTATATCAGGAACTGCCGGTAGCCTTCCTGTACGATCCCGCCGTCCGGCAGCTCGATGAACACCGACAGGGACCGCCCGCCGAATGGGATCCCAAAGATCGGCGCCACGTGCAGCCAACTGTGCCAGCGATGCACGTCGTACAGCTCGTCCCGGTACACCAGCCCGCAGGCACCGTGCACCGGATACATCGCCCCCCGCGACGCGACGCTCCGTCGCGGGTCCTCCAAATCCGTCCCATCGTGCACGTAGTTCAGCCTCACCCCGTCCGGCAGCGTCACCGTCTCGTGCCGGCTGTAGTCGCGCGGGATGCGCTCGGCGAGCGGCTCGAACCGCCGCCCCTGGTGCTCGTCCAGCCGCAGCTCGACGCCCTCGTCCAGCCGGTAGAACCGGTAGCTCAGCTCCTCGGCGATCCAGTAAGGGGGCACCGGCGGGGCGTGCGCGTAGGGGTCGGACAGCGTGTCCTGCTCCGGCGCGTTGCCGAACAGCACCACCTCGGTCCAGTCCGCCGCCGGGTCGCGCCCCTCCGCCTCCGCCTCGGCGGTCGCCTCCAGCACGTCGCGCCAGTCGCCGTCCGGACCCGGGCGGCGCAGCCGGCCGTAGGTGCCGTCGCGCTGGCCCAGCATCACCTCGTGGACGATCCCGTCATGGCAGGAGCGGTAGCGCAGCCCGTGCCGGTTCGACGGCAGCGAGGCGACCTTGGCGCCCATGCCGAAGTTCTGGTCGAGCCGGTGCTCCTTGCGGATCGAGGAGGCGATGTCGCACATGCGGAACAGTTCCGCCGCGTCCATGCCGCGCCCGCTGTTCCAGATCGCCATCTTACGGGCGCCGTCCACCGGCACGCCGGAGATGCGCACCTGCCGCTCGCCCGCGGGCGCGGTCGCCGCCGCCTCCAGCGCGTTGCGCACCAGCTCGCGCAGCATCATCACCTTGGGACAGCGCTCGATCATGCTGGTGACGAGGAAGCCCTCGTCACCAACTCGCAGCTCGCTCAGTTGGGCAGTCATCGCACGCTCTCCCTGCTCACCGGCCGCTCGCGCGGCCAAGGATCAACGGCAGCGTTTCCATCCCCCGGACCGTCGCCGTCCCGGTCGGCGATCCGGATCTCCGGGATCGCCGACGGCGGGATCGGGTCGAAGCCCTTTCCGGCAGGGTGAACCCCCGCTCGTGCCGCACCGCGTCGGCGGCCGGACCTGGTCCGACACCGCGGTGCCGTCACCGCGGCCAGCTCGCGCGTCGCCGCGTGCGGTTGCGGCACCGACGGCAGCGCGGGGGCGGGATCGCGGATCGTTGCGGTCATGCTATCACGCGCCCCGGGCAAGGCCAGCGCCGAGCCACCTGGTCGCGCGGAGGGGCACGGATCGCCATGCTCAAGGGCTTTCTCACCGTCGGCGGCTGGACCATGCTCAGCCGCGTGCTGGGGCTGGTGCGCGACCAGCTTCTGGCCGCCACCATGGGCGCCGGCCCGGTGCAGGACGCCTACCAAGTGGCGTTCCGGCTGCCCAACCTGTTCCGCCGGCTGTTCGGCGAGGGCGCCTTCAACGCGGCGTTCGTGCCGCTGTTCTCGGGCGTGCTGGCCCGGGAGGGCGCGGACACCGCGCGCGGCTTCGCCCGCGAGGCGTTGGGCGTGCTGCTGTTCTGGCTGCTGTGCCTGACGATCCTCGGCGAGCTGTTCATGCCGGCCGTGATCCGGGTGATCGCGCCCGGGTTCGGCGCCAACCGGGCGCTGGCGGTGTCGCTCGGGCGCATCACCTTCCCCTACGTGCTTCTCATCTGCGCCGCCGCCCTGGTGTCGGGGGTGCTGAACGGGCTGGAGCGGTTCGGCGTGGCGGCCGCGGCCTATGTGCTGTTCAACGTGGTCGGCATCGCGGCGATCCTGGTGCTGGCGCCCCACGTCGGCGGGGTGGCGCACGCGGCGGCCTGGGGCATCACCGCGTCCGGCGTGGCGCAGCTCGGCGTGCTGATGTGGGCCGCCTCGCAGGCGGGGATGCCGCTCGGGCTGCCGCGGCCGCGGCTGACGCCCCGCATGCGGCTCCTGATGCGCCGGATGCTGCCGGGGCTGGTCGGCAGCGGCATCACCCAGCTCAACCTGTGCGTGGACACGGTGATCGGCACGCTGCTGCCGGCCGGCAGCGTGTCGCTGATGTACTTCGCCGACCGCGTGAACCAGCTGCCGCTGGGGGTGCTGGGGGCGGCGGCCGGCACCACCATGCTGCCGGTGCTGACCCGGCAGGTGCAGACGGGCGCCGACGCTGACGCGCACCGCACCCAGACCAGCGCCATCGAGTACGCGCTGGTGCTGACCCTGCCGGCGGCGCTGGCGCTGGGAGTGCTGGCGGTGCCGATCCTGGCCACGCTGTTCGGCTACGGCGCGTTCACGGCGCACGACGTGCGGCTGTCGTCGCAGTCGCTGGCGGCGTATGCATTCGGGCTGCCGTTCTTCGTGCTGATCAAGGTGCTGGCACCCGGCTTCTACGCGCGCGGCGACATGACCACGCCGGTGCGCGTCGGCATGGCGACGCTGGGCGTGAACCTGTGCCTGAACCTGCTGCTGTACCGGCCGCTGCAGCACGTGGGGCCGCCGCTGGCGACCAGCCTGGCGTCGCTGGTCAACGCCGCCGTGCTCGCCGTGCTGCTGCTGCGGCGCGGCTACCTGCGGCCGGACCGGCGCGCGCTGTCGCGCCTGCTGCGGATGGGGCTGGCGGCGGCGGCGATGGCGGCGGCGCTGTTCGTTCTGGCGCACGGGCCGTTCGTGGGGCTGGAGCGACGGCACGGGATCGCGCGGATCGCGGAGCTCGGCGTCCTGGTGCTGTTCGGGATGGCGGTCTACGCGCTGGGGCTGCAGCTGCTGGGGGTGCTGGAGCTCCGGATGCTGCGCGCCAGATTATCGAGCAGGCTGCGACGCCGCGTCCGGAGCTGAAAGAGGCGTTGGAGCATGTTCCGCTTGTAGGCTCACGGATCATGCGCTGGCCTGTCGGTTGGTCCACTCATCATGTCCGATTAGGCAATTCGGTTCGACAGTCAGACAGGGGCTGCGACTACCGGCGCTGCCGCCAGAAACGCCGCATCCGCGGTATCCGGTCCCGTACCGCCAGGCGAGGCATGGACAACAGTGGACGTCTCAGACGTCACCGCCAAGTGGTGGAATGTAGCCACACTTGGCTGAACCGTTTCCGGCGCCTGGGGGTGCGCTATGAGCGGCGTACCGGCATCTTCCCAACTTTCAAGATCCTCAACTGCGCTCCGGTCTTCCTCAACCAGATCAGACAGTTCTGTCAGACACTCTGAGTGAGTGACCCCGTCATTCCGGAACAGATCGCCAGGAGCCGGTGCCTACAATGCAACAGGCCAAGTCCCGCCGGCGTGGTCAGGCGAAGCTTACAGCCAGCGTTATAACTCAGAACCGGGTTATACAGCGCCGACACCCGCAGTTCGGCACGCCCATGTCTGTTTGGGCTGCCACGCCCCACATCTCGTTCTCACCAACCGCCGGACCCAGAATGCTCGCCACCATCACCAATATACGGACCAGCAAGGTCTCAGCTCATCGGTATGAGATCAATCCACCGATATGGCCACCCTGACTACGACCATGATCACACGCAGAAAACCGTCTCGCGTATGCCCCGGAGACGTGTATCTGCATAATTCACTCGTCTAGTTCACTAAGAATGTAACCTCGTTGGACCTTCCAGTTTTTCGAGCCTCATCCGTATCGAATCTATATGTCGCAGATACACTATATTTGCCTGGGGGTAATTTGTACAAATTGGAGAGGTTGATCTGTTCCGAGTATGTCTCTCCTGGAAGGAGCTGGTGACGCTGTACGCTGAAGGACAGCCCGAGGTTGTGGTTTGGATCGACTATGTTTGTCGTCTTCTCATCGGCCTCGAGTGACCGGAAACTTCCCAAAGGAGTTTTCGGAACCATGTGCCCGGCATCGTCGAGAACCGTGACCATGAAGTCGGAAGCACCGTCACCGGAGAACGGGATCAGGATCGGTGATTTCCCAGTCCCTATGAACGTCACCTTGACGTTTGGGGGCGCATCCCCGCTCCCAGAATCATCTGCCAAACCGATCGTCACGGAGTACTGGTTGGCTGCGTGGGCCGGAATCCAGCACAACAACGTGCAAGCAAGAATACCTGCGAAAGAGACTGGGCGCATGATCTTACCCCTGATTCGGAGCGTTCGACGCAGCTTGGCATACAGGGGTGTATGAGGAAGACCATGGCGAATCCTCTGGGCTGTCCCGCCGGCTCACACGGGGCCGGACGGTTTTACCAACGTTGCCGCACCCATACGGTCTGGGAGTAGCACGATCAGGCGTCGAAGTAGCCGGCCTGGTCGATGTCGACGAGCAGGCCCGGGTGCTCCGCGGTCCAGCCGAGGGTGGCACGGGTGCGCTCGCTCGAGGCCGGCACGTCGGCGCCGGCGAAGGTGACGAACCAGCCGAAATGCCCGGCCGCCGCCTCCGGCGACAGCGACACCGTCGGGATGCCGAGGCGGCGGCCGATCACCGCGGCGATGTCGCGGAACGGCACGCCCTCGTCCGCCACCGCGTGGAACGGGCCAACCGCATCGTCATGCTCCAAGGCCAGGCGGTACAGCCGGGCGGCGTCGAGCCGGTGCACGGCGGGCCAGCGGTTGCTGCCGTCGCCGATGAAGGCGGCCACGCCCTTCTCTCGCGCGATGGCGATCAGCATCGGCACGAAGCCGCGATCACCCAGACCGTGCACGGAGGGCGACAGCCGGATCACGCGGGTGCGGACCCCCCGCCCGGCCGCCGCGGCAGCCGCCGCCTCGGACCGGCGCGGGAGGTGGGCAAGATCGGGCGACGGGATGTCCGCCTCGGTGGCGATGCGGCCCGGGGCCAGCAGGGTGACGGCGGAGGTGACGAGCAGCGGCCGGTCCGAGCCGGCCAGCGCCTCGCCCATCGTCTCGATGGCGACCTGGTCCTCCACGCAACTGGCGGCGAAGCGGGAGAAGTCGTGGTTGAAGGCGGTGTGGATGGTGGCGTCGGCGTCGGCCACGCCCCGGCGCAGCACGTCGGGCTGCTCGATCGAGCCGCGG
>CAXUBN010000207.1:0-5074 GCA_964249255.1 uncultured Acetobacteraceae bacterium
CCCCAGGCGAGCACGCCGTGGCCGTCGCGCCGCCCGTCGCGCCCCCCGTGTCGCGGAAGTCGCCGGCGTAGCGCGTCCCGTTGGCCTCCCAGGTCATCCCCGGCCCGTACAATCGGTCGTGCCTGAAGGTGCCGGTGGCCGTGGCGGCGGGTGTATTGCCGCCAGCGCGAAAGATGTCCCGGCGTCCCGGCCCGTCCTCAAACCCGCCCCGCATCTCCCCGGTGAACTCGGACGTCACCGCGAGGCCGGCCGCATCGGCGTTGCCGGCCGACGGGTGCGGCGATCGCCAGACCAGCGTGCCGCGGACCTCGCCGAGCCCGTCCAGGCACGGTCCGATCCAGCGTGCGTCGGCGGGCTTCGGCGTGACGGGCCTATTCCCACAGGCCGCCAGGAGGGAGCAGGCAAGGATCGTTCAGGCGACGCGGCGCATGGGAAACCATCGGAGACCGCGACGAAGCTGGCATGCCACGCCCGGGCCGTCAGCCGGACCGGCCGTGCTCAGGTCGGCAGGTTCCGCACCGGCACCTCCCGCAGCGCCAGCTGGACCGTCCGTCCGCCCTGCCACCCATTCGCGCCGGCGGCCACGACCGGCATGGGGATGTCGGCGCGATCCCGGCGGTTGGCGGCGGTGGACGCGCCGAAGCGCCGGTCGCGGTCGTCCAGCATCCGCTGATCGACCTGCCCGTCCCGCGTGAAGCCCATCATCAGCTGCGGGATCCCCATGGGGAAGCTGGGTTCGCGGTCGATCTGCCAGGTGTGCCAAGTCTTGCCGTAGGTGGTGACCAGGTCCGCCATGAGGGGGTGCGTGGCCAGGCGCGGCAGCCCCGGGGCGATCAGCTCGCCGGACTTCACCTCGTGATGGTGGCTGTGCCAGAGCCGCTTCTCGTCCTCCGGCAGCGACCGGAACACGCGCTCGCTGACGATGTACTCGATCCCGATCAGTTTCGCGTCGCGCCGGTCGGAGCTGTAGATGACGCACTGGTGGAGATCCTCGGTGAGGTGGGTGCAGTAATGGTTCGCCTCGACCTGCCGCCCCATGTCGTCGGCGTAGAAATGAAACCCGTTCAGGTACTCGCTCATCGCGTCGATCGGCGGCCTCGATTGCAGCGCGTCGGCACCGGTGTCGAGCAGATGGCTGCGGGCGGACAGCGGAGCGCCCGGCGGCCGGGGCTCGCCCCTGTTCTGCGCCGCCGCCGGCCGGCCGCCCAGCAGCGACAGCAGTGGGGCCGCCACCGTGGTGGCCGCGAGGGACCTGCCGAAGCAGCGGCGGCAGGTCATCATGTGCAGGAGGCTCATCGCGATCGTCCCCGTTGGTTCAGGCTCGGTTGGGAACGCCGGAACCCGTCACCCGTGACGCGATCGCGCGAAGGGTTCGGTTCACGTGCCGCTGATCTCGGCCAGCGGGCACGGTGGATGAACAGACCCGGCTGCGGAAGGCAGGCCTTGATCGTCGCGTCGCTTCACCCGATCGAGCGTCCGTCATCGAGCGCCTGGGCCGCCGCCTGCATGAGCCACTCCTGAACCGCATCGTCACAGAAGAGGCTCATGGCATCGGCACGACGTGATTCGCGTCGATGCCGCGGTCGATCGCACCACGGGGTTGCTTCAGGCGCGTGCATCGTTTTTCTTGGAAACGAGGATGCGCGATCTCGGTGCGGGTACGTAAGCATCCCATTCCGGTTCCACACCGGCGCGTCGTCCCGACGATCCCGGGCGGCGTGCGGTCCGACGAGACGGGGCGACGATGAGGGTCCTGCTCCTGGGAGCGACGGGGTTCATCGGGCGGCACGTGGCGGCCCGCCTGCTGGGCGAAGGCCACGTCGTCGTCGCGGCCGTACGCGACGCCGCCGGCGCCCGGCGCCGGTTCCCCGGCATCGAGGCGGTGCGGATCGACCTGAACCACATGGCCTCCGCACGGGACTGGCTGCCGCTGCTGTCGGGGATCGATGCGGTGGTGAACTGCGCCGGCATCCTCCAGTCCGGGAACGGGCAGTCGGCGCGGGCGATCCATGCCACGGCCCCGATCGCCCTGTTCGCCGCGTGCCAGGCGGCCGGGATCCGGCGGCTGGTGCATATCTCGGCGGTGAGCGCCGACGCCGCCGCGGGCACCGAGTACGCGATCACCAAGAAGATGGCGGAGGACGACCTGCGGACGCGCACGCTTCCATGGGTCCTGCTTCGTCCCTCCCTCGTCTACGCCTCGGGAAGCTACGGCGGCACGTCTGCGATCCGCGGGCTCGCCGGCGTTCCCTTCGTGACGCCCACGGTCGGCCGGGGCGACCAGCGCTTCCAGCCGATCCACGCGGACGACCTCGCCCGGACCGTCGCCGAGTGCCTCGCGCGCGACGACCTGTGCCACGGGACGCTGGAACCGTGCGGCCCCGAAACATTGACGCTCCGGCAGATCACGGAGCGGACCAGGACTTGGCTCGACCTGCCGCCCGCGCCCGTGGTCATGGTGCCGGAGCCGCTGGTCCGGCTGGCCGCCAGGGTCGGCGACCTCGTGGGATCGGGCCCGCTCCGGACCACCGCCATCGACCAGATGAGACACGGCAACACGACGGATGCGGCGGCCTTCGAGCGGGCGATCGGGTTCCGGCCACGCACGATGGACGCGTCCTTCCGCGCCGCGCCATCCCAGGTGCAGGACCGGTGGCACGCCCGCCTGTTCTTTCTCCGGCCGGCCCTGTCGGTCGCGCTGGTGATCCTGTGGGCGGGTTCCGGGTTGGCCGGCCTGCTCCACCCGCCGGCGGACGAGGCCCGCATCGTGCGGGCGCTCCACCTGCCGGCCGCCTGGGCCGGACCCATCGGGAACACCCTGTCCCTCGTGGACATCGCGATCGCGCTGGGCCTCGCCTCCGGGCGCCGCCCCCGCCTGCTGGGCTGGGTGCAGATCGGCCTGGTGCTCGGCTACACGCTCGGCATCGGCGTGGCCGATCCGTCCCTGTGGGCGGATCCCTACGGCGCGCTGCTCAAGAACATCCCGACCTTACTGGCGATGGCCGTCTGGGCCGCGCTTCTCGTCGAGACGTGAATCATGACCGCCTACGCGCTCATCAAGACGGTGCACATCGTCAGCTCGACGGTGTTGTTCGGCCTGGGAGCCGGAACGGCGTTCCACATGCTCGCCACCCATCTCCGCGGCGACGTGCGCGCCATCGCGTCGACCGCCCGGAACGTCGTGCTCGCCGACTGGCTGTTCACCTCGACGTCCGGGGTGGTCCAGCCGGCCTCGGGCGTGGCGCTCGTCTGGTTGACGGGCTACCCGCCGCTGTCGTCCTGGCTGGTCGTGACGTACCTGCTCTACCTGGTGGCCGGCGCCTGCTGGATCCCGGTCGTGGTGCTGCAGATGCGGATGGAGCGACTGGCGCTGGCTGCCGCACGATCCGGCGCGACCACCCTTCCGCCGGCCTACCACAAGGCCGTCCGGACGTGGTTCTGGCTTGGATGGCCTGCCTTTCTGGCGCTCGTGGCCGTGTTCTGGCTCATGGTGGCCAAGCCCACCCTCTGGTGAACGGTCGAACAGGGACGGTCGATCGGACGACCAGCATCGAGGCCGCCTCATCCCGCAACGGCGCCGCGATCGGAACTCCGGGCGGGCTCGTGCCGTTGCGTATCCAGAAGGTTTCGGGAGAAGAACGTGGCCCAACGGTCCGGCATCCTTGTTCTTGTTCTCGCCGCATGGTGCGTCCCGCCCGCGTTCGCCCAGACCGACCCGGCCGCGATGGCGCGCACGGCGACGGCTAACCAGCTCGGCATCCTGGAGTACTGCCAGGGACGGGGCGACGTCGGCGCCGACGCCCCGGACGCGGAGCGGAGCGTGATCGCGCGGCTGCCGGCATCGTCGGCCCCCACGGACGCGGCGGAAACGCTCGGCCGGCAGGGCACCCTGTCGGCGCCGAACGGCACGGAGGTCACCCTGGCAAGCATGGCCAGTAGCCACAACACGACGGTGTCCGCCCTGTGCAAGCAGATGGGCAGCTCGACACGGCAGGCCGCAGCGTCCTACGGGCAGGCCGGCGCCATGCCGGGCGGGATGCCGCAGATGCCCGCGATGCCCCAAATGCCCGCGATGCCGCGCATGCCGGGTGTGCCGGGCATGCCGTCGATGGGCGGTCTGCCGCAGATGCCGGGCGCCCCGTCCGCCCCGTCCGCCCCGTCCGGAGGATGATCCCGTCGGATCGGGCGGCGGCCCTGCCGGCCGGGTCGCGTCCATCCCGGGCGCGGCGCGTCGGCCAACCGATCCGGTGGGACGCCTTCCGCGCCGGCGGGGTGTCGGGACGGCCCGATGTCGCGGAACGCGCCGGCCGGGCCGCGCCCGGGCCGTCCCGCGTATCGGGTGCCGCGCCGCGGCAAGCATGGCTGCAGGCCGGATGATCCGCCACCGCGGGGGCCGCGATGGCTGAGATACGCCGGTTCCTCGGCTACTGTCGCCTGCGCAGCGAGGCGACGGTCCACGTGATCGTCTTCCGCCGCGGCGTGCGGCGCCGGTCCGGCCGCGGCCTCGCATTGCGGTTCAACCCGACCCGGACCAGCATCGTCGAGATCCCGCTCGACGACCGCGACACGGACTTCGTGTTCCAGGTGCGCTCGCGCGACTACCAGCTGGTGACGGTGCAGGGCGTGATCACCTGGCGCGCGGCCAGCCCGGAGGCCCTGGCCGACCGGGCCGACTTCACCATCGACCTGCGCACGGGGCGGCTGCGCACCGACCCGCTGGAGCGGATCGCCAACCTGCTGACCGGCATCGCCCAGTATCACGCGGCGCGCTACATCGAGGGGCGCGACGTGGGAACGCTGCTCGCCGAGGGGGCGGCGCCGCTGCAGGACGGCATCGCCGCCGGCCTCGCCGCCGACGCGCGGCTGCGGGAGATGGGGATCGGCCTGGTCACCGTGCGCCTGGCCGGCGTGAGCCCGGGCGCGGACCTCGCCCGCGCCCTGGAGGCGCCGACCTTCGAGCGAGCCCAGGGCACCGCCGACGAGGCGTCCTTCGCCCGTCGCGCCGCCGCCGTGGAGAAGGAGCGCGCCATCGCCGAGAACGAGCTGTCCACCAAGGTGGAGCTGGCCCGCCGGC
>CAXUBN010000208.1:0-5055 GCA_964249255.1 uncultured Acetobacteraceae bacterium
CGCGCTGGGCCTGGGCGGCGCCAACCGGCACGTCGTCTACATGCAGTTCGACAACACCCACCTGCTCCGCGACAACCCGAACGTGCCCTCCGACCTGGAGCAGATGCCGCACCTGCTGAACTTCCTGAGCGGCAAGGGCATGGTGCTCGGCAACGACCACACCCAGCTGATCTCGCACACCGCCAACGGGCTGCTGACCTCGCTCACCGGCGTGTATCCGGACCGGCTCGGCGCCGGCGCCATCTCCAACACCTTCTACCACTACAACACGCAGACGAAGTCGCCGGCGCACTCGGACAGCACCTTCGCCTACTGGACCGATCCGCTGCTGGGCGACAGCAACGCGGCCGGCGTGCCCAACCCCGGCGCCGACCCGACCCCGCTGATCGTCGCCGAGACAGGCCGCAACGCGCCCGCCCCCTGGGTCGCCTATACCCGCGCCGGCTGCGACTTCGGCGCCATCGGCATCGCCGACATGGACCTGGAGAACACCAACGGCGACCTCGCCACCGTGTTCGGCCGTAACTCGCCCGAGTACGCGGAGGGCACCAGCAGCTCCTACGTCACCCGCGACCAGGCGGTGGCCGACTTCGAGGGTATCGCGGTCCACTGCGCGAAGAACAGCCCGGTCTGCGCCGCCGCCGCGTCCGTGTCCAAGGTGTCGCCCGACCTGCTGCCCGACGAGCCCGGCGGATACGCTGGCTTCTCCGGCATCTTCGGCCACAAATATGCGGTGCCGGCGCTGATGCAGCGGCTGGGCAAGCCCACCAACAGCACGCTCACCGACCTGTTCGGCAACGAGATCGGCTACCTGTCCGTCACCGCCAGCGGCACCTCGCCGCAATCGACCCTGCAGGCCGGCTTCCCCGGCTTCGACGGCACGTTCCCGGCCGTGACCCTGGCCTACGCCGCCACCATGCTGGAGGCCGGCGTCCCGGTGGTCTACGGCTACTTCTCCGATGCCCACGACCATCATTACGCCACCGCCGACGGCGTGAACCCGCAGGGGTCCGGGTTCGCCTACGGCCCGGGCGAGCAGGGCTACACCAACCAGCTCAAGCAGTACGACCAGGCCTTCGTCGACTTCTTCAAGCGCCTGAAGAACGACGGCATCGACCAGTCCAACACCCTGTTCGTGATCCTGGTCGAGGAAGGGGACCGGTTCGCCGGCGCCGCCCCGGTGCCCGCGAACTGCGATGGCGTGACGGTGGCCTGCACCTATCCGCCGATCGCCACCACCGCGCCGCGCAACTCGCTGGGCGAGGTGGACGTCAACGTCGACCAGCTCCTGGCCAAGCTCGGCGACACCACCGGCTACTCGGTGCACACGGACCAGGCGCCGGCCTTCTGGCTCAACAACGAGCCCGGCCAGACCGACCCCGCCACGCGCCAGTTCGCCCGCGACCTGCTGTCGCTGCAGGTGCCCAACCCCTACAGCGGCAACGCGTCGGAGCCGCTGCTGCTGGCGATGGCCGACGCGCCGGCGCTGCGGATGCTGCACATGGTCACCGCCGACCCGCTGCGCACCCCGACCCTGGTCGGCTTCGACAGCGGCCAGTTCTACGCCGGCGTGGGTGCCGTCACCACCTCGCTGCCCGGCTGCGCCGGGGCCTCCGTCTGCACCGGCCCGTCCTACGCCTGGAACCACGGCGGCATCGACGACGTGGTGCGCCAGACCTGGAGCGGCATGGTGGGGCCGGGCGTGCGCCACGTCGGCATCGACCAGGCCACCTGGGCCGACCACGTCGACACCCGCGCCACCATGTTCGCCCTGTTGGGCCTGCAGGACGACTACGTGCACGACGGCCGGGTCATCGCCGGCAACCTCGATCCCGCATCCCTGCCGAAGCCGATCCGCGGCCATCTCGCCGCCTACGAGGACCTGGCCGCCGCCTACAAGCAGCTGACCGCCCCGTTCGGCGCCGCCTCGACCGCGGGCCTGCGCATCTCCACCGCGGCGCTGCGCTCCGGCAACACAGGGAACGACGCGATCTACGATGGCTACGTCCAGTATGCGCAGGACTACCTGGCCGCCCGCGACCCGCTGATCACCAGCATCCGGTCGGTGCTGAACAACGCCGCGGCGGGCCAGCCCTTCGCACCCGCGCAGGCCGCCGCGCTGGCGGCCCAGGCCCGCCTGCTGACCGCCGGCATCGTCACCGTCGCCAACACGGTGGCGCCGAAGTAGGCGCCGGCATCGGTGGCGGCGGGTTCCATCCCGCCGCCGCGGCCAGCCACCCCTCGCACCCGAGGCCCTCGATTCGCCCGAACCCGCGCAGGGTGCCGGTCACCATGACCGGCCCCTGGGCGCGGGCATGGCCGGCGCTCGCCGGATCGTAGCTGCCGAGCCTTAAGCCCCGGCGGGCGAGATCGGCACGGATATCGCCGCATGTGCCGCCCTCCCGCTGTCGGATGGCAGGCCGGTTCTCGGCCGACCGGGCCGAGCGTTTCACCCGGATGCGATGGTCGGTGTCGAGCAGGTAGTCAGCGTCGAAACGCCTCGCGCTCCTACGTGTCCGGCCGGTCCCGCTCGCCCAGGTCGACGCCGGCTCCCTCGAGGGAGGCGTCTCGTATCGCCGATGATGGCGATGCCCCGCCGGACGCCTCGCTCACCAGGCCACCACGCCGTCATCATTGAAGAAGCCGCCGTTCGGCCCATCGTCGGGCAGGGTGGCCAGGCGCACGCCGATGACCGCCCCCTGCTCCGCGGTGCGGTGTCCCTGGTGCCCGTTCAGGTCGGTGGCGGTGTAGCCCGGGCAGCCGGCATTGACCTTGAAGCCGAGCGGGCCGAGCTCCTTGGCGAAGGCGAGCATGACGGCGTTCAGCGCCGACTTGGAGCTGTTGTAGCCAAGGAGGTTCACGTGGGCCATCGGCGCGTCGTGGTCCGATGCCCAGGCCAGCGAGCCCAGGCTGCTGCTGATCATCGCGATGCGCGGGGACGGAGATGCCCTGAGCAGCGGCAGAAGGGCATGGGTGGCCCGGATGGCCCCGAACACGTTGACCTCGTAGATGGCGCGGACGTTCGCGACCGTGTCCTCGCTCGGCGGTCCCCAGCCCGTCGAGACGCCCGCGTTGTTCACCAGCGCGTCCAGCCGGTCGGTCTCCCGGGCCAGCGGGGCGGCCGCGGCCGCCACGCTGGCATCGTCGGCGACATCAATCCGGAGCGCCTGCGCCTCCAGGCCCTCGCCTCTCAGCCCGGCCACCGCCGCGGCACCCCGGTCGGGGTCGCGGCTGCCGACCCAGACCCGGTAGCCGAGCCGCCCGAGCCCTCGGGCGATCTCCAGCCCGATGCCCTTGTTCGCGCCGGTGACCAGCGCCGTCGATCGTTCCGCCATGGGCAGCCTCCCGTTGATACGCTCGAGGTGGCGCGCATCGGGCGGCGGCGCGCATCCGTTCACCTCATCCGCTTGCCCGATCCTCTCAGACGAACCCCGGCCGGCTGGACCGGGCCGCTTGCCGAACCGCACGCCGTGCCCGATCTTGCGGCGATGCGGGACACGCTGGACCAGATCCGCGACATCGTCGACCGGCACGCGGTCTACCCGGGCCGGCCAAGCGCGCTGCCCCGCGTGGCCCTCTACAGGGACGAGGCCGCACCCCAGCCTATCTCGGGGATTTACGTGCCGATGATGGCGTTGATCCTTCGGGGCGCGAAGGAGATCGCCATCGGGGACCAGCGCCTGCGCTATGACCCGGCCAGCTACTTCATCGCCACCGTCGAGCTGCCGGCCTCCGGCTGCGTGCGGCTGAACCGGCCCGGCGAGTCATACCTCGCCGTGAGCCTGGACCTGGACGGCGATCGCCTGGCCCCGCTGCTGGATACGCCGCTGGACCCGCTGCTGGGGGCGGCCGACCTGCCGCAGGCGGGCGAGGCGGCCTTCGCCGTCAACCCGGTCACGCCGGAGCTGCTGGACGCCTGGCTGCGCCTGCTCCGCCTCCTCGATACCCCGCGCGACATCGCCGTCCTCGCCCCGCTCTGCGAGCGGGAGATCCTGTATCGCCTGCTGCAGGGTCCGGAGGGCGCCATGCTGCGCCAGATCACGCGGGCCGACAGCCGCCTGTCCCGGGTGCGCCGCGCCATCGCGCTGATCCGCACCCGCTATGACCAGCCGATCCGCGTCGAGGCGCTGGCGGAACACGCCGGCATGAGTCCGGCCTCGCTGCACCGCCACTTCAAGGCCGCCACGGCCATGAGCCCGCTGCGATACCAGAAGGCCCTGCGCCTGCAGGAAGCGCGCCGCCTGATCGCCTCCGGCCGCGAGGTCGCCGCTGCCGCCTACGCCGTCGGCTACGAGAGCGCCTCGCAGTTCAGCCGCGAGTACGCCCGCATGTTCGGCGTCCCGCCCTCCCGCGACGTGGGGCGGCTCGCACCCACCCGGCCAGGCGGCCGCCGGGCGGAGGCCGCATAGAGGCCGGGTCGGGGGCCTGCCAGGGGCCCAGGCGGGTGGTGCTCCGTCGACGACCGTTCCGGCGGGATCGTCACCCTGCGCACCTTGTCGTCGTGGGCGATCGCCTCGAAAGGTCGGACGGCCCGCATGCCCTCCGAAGGCTGATCGTTACCATGGCGGAATGGCCGGCCCATGGGACGGTTCCCATGACCACGACGGGGAAGCGCGATGACATCGGGAACCTGGCTGGCCTTTCTCGGCGCATCCGCGCTGATCGGCATCGTCCCCGGCCCGGGCGTCACCGGCATCGTCGGCTACGCACTCAGCTCGGGGCGGCGGACCGCGCTGGCCTCGGTGGTGGGCATCGCCTGCGGCAACGCGGTGGCGATGACCGCCTCGCTCGCCGGCGTCGGCGCGTTGCTGGCGGCCTCCGCGGTCGCCTTCACGCTGCTGAAATGGGCGGGGGCGCTCTACCTGATCGTCCTGGGCGTGCTGGCGTGGCGCCGGGCGGGCGCCACCGCCGATGGCGGGGAAGGGGCGGGATGCGCCGTCACGCCGCGGACGGCGTTCCTGGGCAACCTCGCCGTCGGCATCCTCCACCCGAAGACGATCGCGTTCTTCGTCGCCTTCGCCCCGCAGTTCGTCAGCCGGACGGAGCCGTACGCAC
>CAXUBN010000209.1:0-5050 GCA_964249255.1 uncultured Acetobacteraceae bacterium
GCCATGCACCGGCACCGTGTAGAACTCGATGTACGACATAAAATAAAAAAAATACTCGCCCACCACGAGGTCGCCCTCCCGCAGCAGCAGCAGCATCAGCGCGTGGCCGAGCCGCGGGTCGTGGTTGGTAAGCAGGCCGACGTGCCAGGGCCGCACGTGCCCGGCCATGACCGGCGTGAAGCTATGCACCGCGACCAGCACGGCGTCGCGTCCGGCGGCGCGGCGGCGGTCGAGCTCGGCGGCGATCGCCGTTTGGTACGGCTCGAAGATCGCGGCCACCCGGGCACGGCACGCGGCCGCGTCCAGCCCGGCGTTGGCCGGGACGGCGGTGCCGTCGCTGCGGGGCGCGATCGAGGTCGGGTGGCCCGGCCGGCGGTTGCAGTCGATCACCAGCCGCGAGTAGCGCTGCGCGATCAGCGTCGCGTCCAGCAGCGCCGACAGGTGGCGGCCGACGCCCATGGCGCCGATGTCCCAGGCGATGTGCCGCTCGAACTCGGCGTCGGGCAACCCGAGCCGGCCCAGCGCGCTTGGCACGGCGCGGCCGGCATGGTCGACCACCAGCAGCAGGTCCGATCCGCCGCCCGCCCGCAGCACCTCCACCGGCGGCGGATCTCCTTGCATCAGCAGCCGGTGCTCGGGCAGGCTTCCATCGAGATTTGAGTCTGCGCTCACGAGAACGGGCGCCCTTTCAACGAATGGTCCACTTCCTGCTGCGGTCCCCGGGCCTGATGCCATGAGCCTGATGCCGTTCCGGCCACGGCGGCGCCGGCAGCCTTCACGACGACCACAGTGCATACCCCATAGCCCGATCCAGTCGACACCCAGGAAACACCGGAAGGACCCGGTCGATGCCGGTTCTGACAGTCGAGCACGTCACCACCTACCGCTACCGGCGCGTCGTCGGGTTCGGCGAGCACCGGATGCTGTTCCGGCCGCGCGACTCGGCCGACCAGCGGCTGCTGTCGTGGGAGCTGCGGATCTCGCCGCGGCCGATCGAGCTGCGCTCGGTGGCGGACGCGTTCGGCAACAACGGCACGGTCGCGCGCTTCGCCGGGCGGGCGCGCGAACTCCGGTTCGAGAACCGACTGGCGGTCGATCACACCGCGATCCGCCCGGAGATCGAGCAGCTGGCGCCGCATGCGCGCGTCTGGCCGTTCACCTACGATCCCGACGACGCCGCCGATCTCGCCCGGGTGCGCGAGCGGCACCACCCCGACCCCGATCGCGCGGTCGACCACTGGGCACGCCAGTTCCTGCGCGGCGGCGCCACCGGCACGCTGGACCTGCTGGCCGACATGACGGCGGAGATCCGGCGCGGCTTCACCTACTCGGCCCGTTACGAGGAGGGGGTGCAGGAGCCGGCGCGGACGCTGGCGCTGCGCAACGGCACCTGCCGCGACTATGCCGTGCTGATGATGGAGGCGGTGCGGGCGCTGGGGTTCGCGGCCCGCTTCGTGTCGGGCTACGTGTACTCGCCCACCGCCGACGGCGGCACGCACCTGGGCGGCGGCTCGACCCACGCCTGGGTCGAGGTGTTCCTGCCCGGCCTGGGCTGGACCGAGTTCGATCCCACCAACGGCATCGTCGGCACCCGCGACCTGATCCGCGTCGCGTCCGTACGGGACTGGCGCCAGGCGGTGCCGCTCGCCGGCACCTGGACCGGGTTCCCGGCCGACAGCCTCGGCATGACCGTTTCCGTCAAGGTCGGTATGCGCGCGGGGGAGGTGGACAGGGACGCGGAGTCTGGCAGAAGCGCCCCGGCGTTCGGGGGCGGAACGGTCCTCGCCCGGCCGGCGGAGGTCGTCAGGCTGCAGGCGCGCGACGACGCCGGCGGTCCGTCGGCCGTGGGAGCCTGGCCCGACAGGGACCGTCCGGCCGCGACCGCGGGCTGAGGCGGCCCGAACGCGCCCAACAGGACGGGGGGACTCGAATGCTGATCCGTGCCGGCTACGACATCGCCTTCAACGCGCCCGCCGCGACGCCGCTGATGCTCATGCTCAGCCTGCATCCGGAGCGCGAGCCCGACCTGCAAACGCCGCAGCCGATGGTCTTCGACCCGCCGGTCCCGTCGCACCAGTATCGCGACGGATTCGGCAACATGTGCACCCGGGTGGTGGCGCCGCCCGGGCTGCTGCGCATCACCAGCCAGTTCACGGTGGCCGACGGCGGCGAGCCCGACAGGCAGACGCCGGATGCGCCGCAGCATGCGGTCGAGGACCTGCCCGACGACGTGCTGGTGTTCCTGCTGGGCAGCCGCTACTGCGAGACCGACCGGCTGTCGGACACCGCCTGGTCGCTGTTCGGCCACGTGCAGCCGGGCTGGGCGCGGGTGCAGGCGATCGTCGACTACGTGCACGACCGCATCACCTTCGGCTACGAGCACGCGCGCGCCACCCGCACCGCGCACGACGGCTTCATGGAGCGACGCGGCGTGTGCCGGGACTTCGCGCACCTGGCGGTGACGCTGTGCCGCTGCATGAACATCCCGGCGCGCTACTGCACCGGCTACCTGGGCGACATCGGCGTGCCGCCGGTGGAGGACCCAATGGACTTCAGCGCCTGGTTCGACGTCTACCTCGGCGGCACGTGGCATACGTTCGACGCCCGGCACAACCGGCCGCGGATCGGCCGCATCCTGATGGCGCGCGGGCGGGACGCCACCGACGTCGCGATCTCCACCGCGTTCGGCAGTGCGTGGCTGGCGGGGTTCGAGGTGATCACTTACGAGCAACAGGGGTAGGTGGGCGTTCCGCCTGGTCGTGGCGGCACGGGCCGTTCAGAATCGGGTGGTATGGGTCCACCAGTAGGCAGCACCGCCACCCAACGCCAGCAGGGCGATCGGGGCGAGGATCAGGTAGAGTTCGAGTCCAGTCACGGGATCATCCTCCCCAACACGGCCTGCGCGGCGACATGTAGCCCTGCGCCAACGATCAACCAAACAAATCCGATCACGGGCCACCATCGTCCGGGCGGGTGCGTTAGTCCGTAGGCGGCCGCGATCCCCGGCAGGATCAGGGCGGAGGCGATGGTGGTGGTGCCCAGGGTATTGAGCGCACCGGCCAGCAACTTGGTCCGCTCGTTGTGGACCAAGTTGCCCATTGCGGACCTGCCGTCATCCGGGCGACCGCCATCGGGTCCCATTCCCACGTCGTCCCATCACCCCACCAGCCGCCCGACCAGCGCGGCCGCCTGCGGTGTCGCCCAGTCGACCGGGCCCTGCAGCCGGGCGACCTCCTGCCCCGCGCGGTTGACCAGCAGGGTGACCGGGATGCCGTCCAGACCCAGCGCCGCCAGGGACGTGCTGTGCGGGTCGAGCAGGACCGGCAGCGAGCGGATGACGTGGGCGGCGAAGAACGGCCGCACCGCGTCGGCGCCGCGGTGGTCGAGCGATACCGCGAGCACCCGGATGCCGGACGGCGCCAGGGTGCGCGCCAGCGCGTCGAGTGCGGGCATCTCGGTCACGCAGGGCACGCACCACGTGGCCCACAGGTTCAACAGGAGCCCGTGACCGCGCAGGCCGTCCAGGGTGACCGGCCTGTTGTCCCCATCGATGAACGACAATGGCGGCAGCGGCGTCGGCGGATGCGCGCGGACGGTGTCGAGCGCCTGGAACGGCGGGTGGTCCGGCTGGGCCTGCGCCTGGGCTCGCGCGGTGCCGAGCGGTCGTTTGCGCGCGAGTGCGGCCGCGATTACGGTCCCGCCGGCCGCCAGCAGGCCGCGGCGGAGGATGGGGCGCATGATGGTGGACATCGCATGTCCATAGGCGACGGCGGCGGGGGTGGAAAGCCGGACGCCGACGCGCAGGGGACCAACGCGCAATGGGGCGGCCGCTTCGCCGCCGGGCCGTCGGCGATCATGGCGGAGATCAACGCGTCCATCGGCTTCGACCACGCGCTGTGGCGGCAGGACCTGCGCGGCTCGCTGGCGCACGCGCGCATGCTGGCGGAGACCGGCATCATCGCCCCGGACGACGAGGACGCGATCCGCGGGGGGCTGGAGGGCATCGGGGCCGAGATCGACGCCGGCACCTTCCCGTTCGAGCGGGCGCTCGAGGACATCCACATGAACATCGAGGCGCGGCTCACCGAGCGCGTCGGCGAGCCCGGCCGGCGGCTGCACACGGCGCGCAGCCGCAACGACCAGGTGGCGACCGACCTGCGGCTGTGGGTGCGCGACGCGATCGACGCCGTCGACGCGCAGATCGCCGCCCTGATGCTGAGCCTCGCCACGCGCGCCGCCGAGCATGCGGGGCGAGCATGCAGCATGGCGGGCGGGCGCGCGCGGTCCAGCGAGCCCCAATCGCAAGCCCCGAGCGACGAGGCGGCAGCGCCGCGCCTGCGGCGTCTAGGACTGCAGCGGGCGGCCGCAGGTGGACCCCAACGACATCCGCCTGGAGACGCGCGACGACGGCAGCCTGAAGGTGCTCGGCGCTGGCACATACGGCAAGGTGCGGGTTCTGGGCTGCGCCAACAGCATGCTGCCTCCCGCCTCCGGCCCGCCGCGGTGCCGCCCTTCATGGCACCGCCAGGGCGCAGGGGATTGGGCCAGCGTCCTTCTGAACCGGGGGAGGCAGGGAGGAGGAAGGTCGCATGCGCTGCGTCCCAGCAGGCTCGGAGTGCTGCCATGCACCGAGCCATTGCTGCTACGACACGCCGTGCCCAAGGCACAGACCGGCGTGGCTGTGGCGCCCAAGGGCGGCCGATCAGGCCATCCCAGGGTTGGCGCGCGCAGGCGCATTCTGACCGCAGGGGAGGGTGTCAGGCTTAGGGCCCTGATGGCAGTGTCGGGCCGGTGCGCGCAGGTGTACCTCGTCCGCTGGCACTGGTGCGGCCTGGTGGCTATCTAGCAGCTCAGGTTCAGGGTTAGGGTTAGAGGCCCCGATGGTCATGCCGGGCCGGCGTGCGTAGGTGTACCTGGGCCGCTGGCGCTGGCATGGCCTGGTGGCTGTCAAGCAGCTCATCGAGGCGGACGAGCGGCGCGAGCAGGCGTTTGTGCGCGAGGCCGAGCTGCTGCAGGCGCTGCGCCACCCCAACATCGTCTCCTTCCTCGG
>CAXUBN010000210.1:0-5017 GCA_964249255.1 uncultured Acetobacteraceae bacterium
ACCCGAGGCGGTGGTCGTCACCGCGCAGCGGCGGCGCGAGCGGGCGCAGCACGTGCCGATCAGCATGACGGTGCTGACCGAGCGCCAGCTGCAGCGCCTCAACATCCAGAGCCTGCAGGACGTGGCGCAGCAAACGCCGAGCCTGGCGGTGATCTCGGCCGGTCCCGGGCAGAACGAGCTCATCATCCGCGGCATCTCGTCCACGGCGGGCACCACCAGCACGGTCGGCTACTACCTGGACGACATCCCGCTGCAGCCGTCCAGCAACGCGGCCCTGCTGTCGCAGCGCGGCGCCATCGACCCGTCGCTGTTCGACCTGGAGCGGGTCGAGGTGCTGCGCGGGCCGCAGGGGACGCTGTACGGCTCATCCTCCATGGGCGGCACGGTGCGCTACGTGACGCACCAGCCCGATCCGACCAAGGTCGAGGCGAAGGTTCAGGGCGACGGCTCGGTCACCGACGGCGGCGGCGCCAACGAGGACGTCAACGCCACCTTCAACATCCCGCTGGTGCAGAACCGGCTCGCACTTCGCGTCACCGGATTCCAGCGGTTCAACAGCGGCTGGATCGACCGCTACCGGATCGCGCCAACCGACATCCTGTCCGTCGCCCCCGGCAGCCTGCACGACAGCGGCGTCAACACCGAGAGCACCAAGGGGGCGCGGATCCAGCTGCGCTGGGACGTGGACTCGACGCTGTCGGTCACGCCCGCCTACTTCTACCAGTACATGCGGCTGGGCGCACCGTTCCAGATCGACGTGCCGCCGGGCAGCCTGAGCAACCTGATCCAGACTCGGGACGTGTCCGAGACGCAGGAGGAACGGTCGCAGATCCTGAACCTCACGGTCCGCAAGACGATCCCGCTGTTCGAGCTGGTGTCCTCGACCTCCTACTTCGACCGCGAGGTGACGCTGCACGAGGACGCGTCCAAGGTCCTGTCCTTCTTCTTCTCGCCCCCGCAGACCTTCGTCTATCCGGCCAGCATCACCGGCACCTACTTCAACAAGGAGTTCACGCAGGAGCTGCGCGCGGTCTCGGCGCTGCCTGGACCGTTCCAGATCGTGGGCGGCGGCTACTTCCATCGCACCTACGCCCCGCTGAACTCGAACATCCCCGACCCCGCGGGCTACGACATCGCCTTCGGATCGCCGTTCGGGGGCGAGCAGTTCTACGCCGGCGCCCGCGAGGCGACGCTGCAGGAGGAGGCGGTGTTCGCGGAGGGGACGCTCAAGCTGTGGCGCGGCCTCAGTGCGGTGGGCGGCGTGCGCTACTTCGAGGTCGACCAGCGGTTCTTCCAGTCCGGCGACGGCGTGTTCAACGGCGGGTTCTCGTCGGTGACCAACAGCTCCACCGACACCGGCGTGAACCCCAAGTACGGGCTCAACTGGCAGATCGACACGGACCGGCTGGTCTATGCCACGATCTCGCGCGGCTACCGCCCCGGCGGCCCGAACAACCCGGCACCGCAGGCGGTCTGCGGCGGCGACGTGGCGGCGCTGGGCCTCAGCAGCTCGCAGCTGGTCAAGTACGGCTCGGACCACCTTTGGAACTACGAGGTCGGCGCCAAGACCAGCTGGCTCGGCGACCGGCTGACGGTGAATGGCGCACTCTACGACATCGACTGGAAGCAGGTGCAGCAGCAGATCGTGCTCGGCTGCGGCTACAACATCACCGCGAACTTCGGCAGCGCCACCAGCCGCGGCGCCGAGCTCGAGACCAGCTACCTGCTGACGCGGCAGCTGCGGCTGTCGGGCGGGTTCGGCTACACCGACGCCCACCTGAACCAGGGCATCCCGGGCTCCGGCGCCTCGGCCGGCGACGCGCTGCAGGACGTGCCGCGCTGGAACGCGGCCGCCACCGCCGAGTATACGCGGCCGATCACGCGGGCCCTGTCGGGCTTCGGCCTAGTCAACTTCAACTACACCGGCGACAGCCGGGCGCTGTACGACCGCACCAGCCCGTTCTCGCTCAGGAAGGGCTACTCGCTGGTGAACCTGCGCCTGGGCGTGACCACGAAGACCGGCTGGGAGGGTGCCGTCTTCGTCAGCAACCTGCTGAACAAGATCGGCGAGACCGACCTGCCGACCGCGATCGCCGCCGACCTGCCCACCACCCGCCGGTTCGCGATCAACCAGCCGCGCACGATCGGGTTGTCGCTGCGGATGCACTACTGAGGCCGTGGATCGCCTCGTGATGTTTGCCGTCGCCGCCGGGCTGCTCGCCGGTCCGGGGCATGCGGCGCCCTCCCCCTGGCTCCGGGAGCAGACGGGCAACATGCACCGGACCGTCGGTCCGTTCGTGAGCACCGACTACGGCTTCAGCATCAGGCCGCCGCCGGGGGCGACCGAATACGTCACCAACGGCGGTGACGGGAACCATGGCCCGACGCTGATACTCGGCGAGGGACGGGAGATCGTCGTTTATCCGGAGTATACCGGGTTCGTCGCGGGAGATGCGGAGCCCTGCAGACGAGGTCAATTTCCCTGGGAGCGACAGGCCACGAGGGTCGCGATCGTCGGTCATCTCGGTGGCGGTCGTGCCTGTATCGCAACCTTCGTTCGGGGCCGCGCGATCCGGCGCGTCATGCAGACCACGGGAGACGATCGCGGCACCGGCATCATGTACACCCTGTTGCTGACGACGACGGCGCGATGGTCACGCGACGATCTCATCTCGTTCCGACGCGTGGCGGACAGCTTCAGGCGAGTTCCGATAGATCCGTGAAGCGCTTCATCGAGCGTTTCCAAGGCCGATCTGCGTGAGGCCATCCCGCGGGCCGGGCATCCGGCGTCGAGGCGCGGTCAGCTCATCCAGTTGCCGCCGTCGACGTTGTATGTCTGGGACACGATGTAGTCGGCATCCGGGCCGGCGAGGAATACCGCCAGGCCGGCGATCTCGTCGGGGCGGGCCATGCGGCCGAACGGCACCGCGGCGCCGACTAGGCGCTTCTTCTCGCCCGGTCGCAGGTTCTCGTGGCGGGCGAAGCTCGCGTCGACGTGGTCCCAGTGCTCGTTGTCGACCACGCCGGGCGCGATCGCGTTGACGTTGATGCCGCGGCGGATCAGGTCGAGGCCGGTGCTCTGCGTCAGGCTGATGACCGCCGCCTTGCTGGAACAGTAGATCGCCACCAGCGGCTCGCCGCGGCGTCCGGCCTGGGACGCCAGGTTGATGATCTTGCCGGCCGCGCCGCCTCCCGCCGGACGACCCTGCGCGATCATCTGGCGGGCCGCCGCCTGCAGCGTGAACAGCAGCCCCTCGACGTTCACGGCGTAGACGCGGCGGTAGCTGTCGCGGGTGATCTCCAGCGTCGGCGCCATGTCGAAGATCCCGGCGTTGTTGACCAGGATGTCGAGGCGGCCGTGCCGCTCCACGACGTCGGCCAGCGTCGCATCGATCGACTCCTGCCGCGTGACGTCGAGCGCCACGCCCGAGCAGCCGGCCCCGATCTCGGCCGCGGCCTGGCGCGCCGCGGGCTCGTTCAGGTCGCCGATCACCACGATGGCGCCCTCCGCCACGTAGCGGGCGGCGACCGCCCGCCCGATCCCCCGCGCGGCCCCGGTGACGAGCGCCACCTTGCCGTTTAGCCGTGCGTCCATGATCGGGCTCCGTTCCTACCGGGTGGCGCTGCCGACGCCGTAGCCGCCGTCGACCGGCAGGCAGACGCCGGTGACGAACGAGGCGGCCGGGCTCGCCAGGAACAGCGTGGCGCCGACCAGATCGACCGTGCTGCCCCAGCGCTTCAGCGCCGCGTGCCGCATGACGACGTCGTGGCTGTGCGGCTGCGACCATAGCGGCCGGGTCATGTCGGTCTTGTGGTAGCCGGGCGCCACCGCGTTGACCCTTATCCCCTCGGGACCGAACGCGTGCGCCAGCGACCGCGTCAGCCCCAGCACGCCGGCCTTGGAGGCGCAGTAGGCGGGCACCTCCGCATCGGCCAGGAAGGACAGCATGGACGCGTAGTTGACGATGCAGCCGCGGGCGTGCCCGAGCGCCGCGCGGCCGGCCATCGCGGTGCGCATCGAGGCCGTCAGGTTGACGTCGATCACGTCGGCGAAGGTGGGTGCCTCGAACTCGTCGCCCGGGCGGGCGATGCCGGCGGCGTTCACCAGCACGTCCAGGCGATCGAGGCCGCCCACCGTGCGCCGGATTGCCGCGTCGTCGCGCACGTCGAGGACGGCGAAGCGGATGCCCTCGTTGGCCGGGTCATCGGGCAGCGCGCGGAGCTTGGCGGCCGAGCTGCCCACCCCCAGCACCGCGGCGCCCAGGGCCCGGAAGCCGCGGGCGAGCTCGAGGCCGATCCCGCCCGACGCGCCGGTGACCAGCACCTGACGGCCGTGGAACAGGTCGGGGGCGAAGCTGCCGGTGACGGCGGCCAGGGCATCGTCGTGGGCGCCATCGCGGGCATCGTCCACCGGGCGGCCCCTACCAGCTCGTGTAGCCGGCGTCGGCGACGACGATGCTGCCGGTCATCAGGCTCGACGCGTCGCAGGCCAGGAACAGCACCACGGAGGCGACCTCGTCGCTGTGGCCGACGCGGTTCATCGGCGTCGCGTCGAGCCAGGCCTGCTTCAGCCGCTCGTCCTGCATGCCGTAGAGGGTCATCGGCGTGTCGACGTAGGTCGGCGCCACCGCGTTGACGCGGATGCCGCGCGGCGCCCATTCCGTCGCCAGCGACCTGGTCAGCTGGTGCACCGCCGCCTTGGACGCGTTGTAGGACGCCTGCTCCTGCGGCCGGTTCACGATCAGCCCGGACATCGAGCCGATGGTGACGATCGCGCCGCGACGCCGCTCCAGCATCGCGCGGCCGAACGCCTGGCAGGACCAGAACACCCCGTTCAGGTTGATGTCGATCACCTGGCGCCATTGCTCGGCCGTCACCGCCTCCGCCGCCACGCCGCTGATGGCGATGCCGGCGGAGCAGACCAGGATCTCGACCGGTCCGACCTCGCGCTCGACCGCCGCGGCGGCCCCCTCCATCGCGGCCGGGTCGGTCACGTCGGCCAGGCGCCACGACGCGT
>CAXUBN010000211.1:0-4968 GCA_964249255.1 uncultured Acetobacteraceae bacterium
GACCTGTCCGGTCCCAGCCTGTCCGCCGACGGCGGCCGGGTGGCGTTCCGCCGCGGCGGCGCCTGGCACCTGGCCTCCACCGGGGCGGGCGGGAGCCCCGACGCGACGCTGGACCTCGGCGGCCTGCGCGCCACCGTGGATCCGCGCGGGGAATGGCGGGAGATGTTCGAGCATGCGTGGCGGCTCGACCGCGACGTGTTCTTCAGCGCCGCCATGAACGGCGACGATTGGCGGGCGGTGCACGACGCCTACGCGCCGCTGCTGCCGCTGGTAGGCTCTGCGGACGACTTCCTCTACCTGCTGGCGCAGCTGCAGGGCGAGATCGCCAGCTCGCACACCTTCATCGTCCCGGACAGGACCGGGCCCAGCCCGCCCCCGACGCCGCGGCTGGGCACGGACTACGCGTTGGACCCGCGAACGAGTTCCTATCGGTTCGCGCGCATCTACGCGGGCGACAACACCAGGCCGGACCTGCGCGGCCCGCTGTCCCAACCGGGCCTGGACATGCGCGAGGGCGACATCCTGCTGGCGGTCGATGGCCGGCCCCTGCGTGCGTCCGACGATCCGGATGCCCTGCTGGCCGGCCACCGCGGTCCGGTGACGCTGACCGTCGCCCGCGGCCAGGGCGGCCCGGCCCGTACCGTCACCGTGACACCGACAGGCGACGAGATGCCGCTCCGCCTCGCCGACATGATCGCGCGCAACCGGGAGCGGGTGGCGCGACTGTCCGGCGGCCGGCTCGGCTACGTGTATCTGGCGGACTTCAGCGCGCTCGGTCCCGCGCAGTTCGTGCGACAGTTCTATCCGCAGGCGGACCGCGACGGGCTCGTCATCGACGTGCGCTGGAACTCGGGGGGTTTCACCAGCCAGGCGGTGCTGGACGTGCTGCGCCGCGCGCGGGCCGGCGTGTTCGTCAACCGGGAAGGCGCCGTCACCCCGCTTCCCGCCGCCACCGCGCCGCCGGTCCTGGTCGCCCTGATCAACGAGGGCTCGGCCTCGGACGGCGACCAGTTCCCGTTCTTCTTCCGCCGGTTCGGGCTGGGACCCGTGGTGGGCACGCGGAGCTGGGGCGGAGTCCAGGGGATCAACGCGCCGTGGCGCCTGCTGGACGGCACCGGCATCACCATCCCCAAGGACTCGCTGGCCGACGCGGACGGGCACTGGGTCATCGAGAACCAGGGCACCGTGCCGGACGTCGCGATCGACGACCGGCCGGACGAGGCCATCACCGGCGACGACGCGCAGCTGGACGGCGCGGTGCGCGTGGCGCTCGCCCGCCTCGGCCACACGACGGTTCCGGTGCCGCGCGCCCCGCCGGCGCTGCCGGCCTACCCGGCGGCGGGAAACGTGCCGGGCGCCTCGTTCGGTCCAGTCGATCCGCCGGCCAGGGCGATACGCTAGGTCACGGTGCGCTTGAACGGCAGCGTCCTGGGCCGCGGCCGGGGCGGGCCGCCGACGATGTGGCCGATCGCGGTCAGGCTGTCGACGTGGTCGCAGACGATCTTGAACACGGCGAGCAGCGGCACGCTCAGGAACGCGCCGGGGATGCCCCACAGCCAGTCCCAGAACAACAGCGAGGCCATCACCAGCACCGGGTTCAGCGTGAAGCGCTTGGCCAGCAGCAGCGGCGTGATGGTCTCGCCCTCCATCAGGTGGATGCCGAAGTAGATCGCCGGCGGCACCAGCGCGTGCAGCACGGAGGGAAACGCGAACACGCCGACGACGAAGTACACCACGATGCCGGTGAACGGCCCGATGATCGGGATGTAGTTGAGCAGGAACGCCACCACGCCCCACAGCAGCGGGTTGGGCAGCCCCAGCAGCCAGCACTGCAGGAAGTTCAGGACCCCCACCAGCAGGTTCATCACCGTGATGGTGGCGAGGTAGAGCGACACGTTGCGCTCGATCTCGGAGGCGATCTGGACGGTGCGGCGCTTGTCGTTCCAGGTCGGCATGATCTCGACGAAGCGGCGCAGCAGGCTGTCGCCCTCGTAGAGCAGGAAGAACAGCATCAGCAGCATGCTGAACAGCTGGCCCAGGAAGGCACGGGTGCCGATCAGGATGGAGGAGCCGACGCTGGTGAGCCCGCTGGTGCCGCTGGACTGCTGCACCGCGATCACGCGGGGCACCCCCTTGGGCGGCGCCGTGCTGCTGGTCTGGTCCATCAGGCCCTGCAGCTTCCTGGCGCCGTTCTCGACCGCATGGATCGGCCCGTTCAGGAACGACAGCTTCTGCTGCAGCGCCGGCAGGCTTTCCGGCGCCCGGCCGATCCAGCCGCTGGCCGGCACCGAGATCGCCGCCCCGATGCCGCCGACGATGCCGAACAGCGCCACGATCAGCAGCAGGGCGGCGAGCGGCTTGGGGATGTGCAGCCGGGTCAGGAACCGCATCGGCGTGGACAGCAGCAGGTTCAGCACGCCGGCCAGCACGAACGGCAGCACGATGTCGCTGGTGAAGTAGAGCGTGTAGAACACCGCCAGCACGGTGAGCACCAGCAGGCAGACCGACAGCGTGCCGAGGCTCTTGTCGCGGTTGCCGTTGTCGCGGACGCTGGCGCGGGCACGGCTGATCTCGTCCCGCTCGAAGTCCGTGTCCTCGCGCTGCAGGATCGGCATGGGGTTCAGCCTTTCGGGATCGGGATCGACGCCGTCGCCGGCGTGTCGTTCTGGCCGCCGGCCGGCCGTGCCCAACTCTTAGCATGGTTCATGCCGCGGCAGCGCGCCGGATGGATGGATGGATGGACCGGGCGGTTCAGGCAGCCCGGGGCAGGCGCACGACGAAGCGGGCGCCGCGGACGTGGCCGTCGGCGTCGGTGCGGTTCTCGGCCAGGATGCGGCCGCGCAGCGCTTCCACGATCTGCCGGCTGATCGACAGGCCAAGCCCGGAATGCTGGCCGAAATGCTCGGACGCCGGCCGCTCGGAGTAGAAGCGGTCGAAGATGCCGTCGAGCTTGCCCTCCGGGATGCCCGGCCCCTCGTCGCTGACCGCGATCTCGATCATGGGGACGCCCATGGGGACGCCGGACGCGGCCGGCGCCGCCACCTCCGCCACCGACAGCGTGATGCGGCCGTCCGGCGGCGAGAAGCTGGCCGCGTTGCCGATCAGGTTGCGCAGCACCTGCACCAGCCGGTCCTCGACCGCCTCGGCCAGCAGCGGCCGGGACGGGGCCGCCGGCGCCTCGACCACCATGACGGGGTCGCCGGGCGCGCGGGTGGCCTGGTTGATCTCGGCCAGCACCGACAGGATCGGCAGCACCGCGACCGGGCCCGCCACCGAGCGGGACAGCTCGGCGTCGATGCGGCTGGCGTCGGAGATGTCGGTGATCAGCCGGTCGAGCCGGCGCACGTCGTCGTTGATGATGGCGAGCAGGCGGCGCTGCCGGTGGGGGTCCTCGATCCGCATCAGCGTCTCGATGGCGCTGCGGATGGAGGACAGCGGGTTCTTGATCTCGTGGCTGACGTCGGCGGCGAAGCGCTCGATCGCGTCCATGCGCGCCCACAGCGCGCGCGCACTTTCCTCCAGCGCCTGCGCCAGCTCGCCCAGCTCGTCGCGGCGGCCCAGCAGCTGGCGCGGCACGCTGCCGCTGCGTCCCACCGTCTCGCGCATCACGTGCGCGGACGCGGCCAACCGCAGCAGCGGCCGGGCGATGGTCTGCGACAGGTACCAGGACAGCAGCACGGTGATGGCCAGCGCCACCACGAACAGCAGCAGGATGGAGAACCGCACCGCGAACAGGGAGCGGTCCACCTCGCGCGCCTCGCGGGTGAGCTGGATGATACCCACCGTCTGGCCGTCGTGCTCGACGGGCTCGGCCACCGTCACCAGGAGCCGGCCGTCGGCGGTGCGGCCGATGAAGGGCGGCGTTTCGGTGCTGTCGGGATCGCCGAACCGGAGCTGCTCGCGCACCTCGGGCTGCGCGTCCGGATCGGCGCCCCGGGCCAGGGTGCGGGTGGCGACCGTGCGCCGCCCGTCCGGCAGGAGGCTGAGCAGCCGATCGTAGACCTGCTCCAGCACGCGTCCAGTGGCCCGGTCGGGCAGGCCCCGTGCCGCGTCAGAAGGGAGGCCATGGGAGGCGCCATGAAGGGTAAGGGCGTCGGCGCGGCTGTCGGCGATCTGCTGGCCGTTGGGGGCGAACAGGCGGGCCTGGGCGCTGGGGCTGGGCTCGGTCAGGCGCAGCAGCAGCGGCCTGGCCAGCTGCTCGACCAGCACGAACGCGTCCCCGTCGGCGGGCACCTGGCCGTTGCGCGCGCCGTGCGGCCCGTGCGGCTGGCGGGGCTGCTGGCGCAGCTGCTCCCTGGACGCCGCCGCCACGGCAGATTGGCCGAGCGCCCCGGCATAGATCCGCGCCTGCTCGCGCAGCGCGTTGACCTCGGCCTCCAGCAGGCTGTTCTGGAACTGGTTGAGGTAGAGCAGCGTGCCGACCAGGAGCGCCAGCGGCACCACGTTGACCAGCAGGATGCGCCGCATCATCGGCGACATCCAGCGCCGGCCGATGCCGGGCAGCGGCGGCAGCGGCGGAATAGCGGGACCCGCCTCCGGTATCGCGGGGGGGAACCCGAACCGCCGCCGAAGGGGCAGGAGCCAGGGGAGCCGGAGCCGGAACGGGTCCGGCGCCGGCCCGAGCGTCCTCACGCGGGAGGGACCCGTGCCTCTCATTCCTCCTTGTAGCGGTAGCCGATGCCGTAGAGCGTCTCGATGTGGTTGAAGCCGTCGTCGAGCTGGCGGAACTTCTTGCGCACCCGCTTGATGTGGCTGTCGATGGTCCTGTCGTCGACGTAGATGTTCTCGCCGTATGCGGCGTCGATCAGCTGGTCGCGCGACTTCACCATGCCGGGCCGGGCGGCCAGCGCCTTGACCAGCAGGAACTCGGTGACCGTGAGCTGGATGTCGGCGCCGCGCCACAGGCACTGGTGCCGGGTCTCGTCCAGGGACAGGTCGCCGCGCACCAGCACGCCGGTCGGCGTGGCC
>CAXUBN010000212.1:0-4934 GCA_964249255.1 uncultured Acetobacteraceae bacterium
ATGCGGCGGCGCGCCGGCAACTGCTGCTGGCCGTCGTGATCCTGGCGGCCGGCGCGCTGGTCTGGCGGCTCGTGACGGCGGGGCCGCATGCCGAGCTGTTGGTGACGCTGGCCCCGGCCGGCACCGCTCCCGCGCCGGAAGGCGCGGTGCTGGTGGACGGCACCGATGCCGGTGCCGCCGGCACGCCGATCCGCCTGCCGCCCGGCCGGCACGTGATCGGCCTGGCGGCCGGCGCCTGGACCACGCCCACGATGTCGGTGCGGCTCCATGCTGGCGAGGTCCGGCGCATCACGCTGCGTCCGGTACCGCATCACGCCGAGCTCAGCCTCGACACAGTGCCGTCGGGCGCCCAGGTCGAGCTGCACGCCGCACAAACGGCGCGCCGCCTCGGACGCGCCCCCACCGACCTCGCCCTGCCGCCCGGCGACTACAGGCTCACCGCGACCCTGCCCGGCTTCCAGCCGCTCGACCGGACCGTCGTCCTGCTCCCGGGAGAGCATCGCGTGCTGGCCCTGACCCTTCTGCCGGACCTGCTGCGGGTGCTGCACCTGCTGGCCCCCCCGGCCGGCGGCTGGAGCGCCCCCGTGACCCTCGAATCCGGCGACCGCCTGACGCTGGTGTTCACCGGCCGCATCAGGCTCCGCATTGGCGGACAGGTCATGCTGCTGGACAACGACCGCAGCGACCTCGGCATCCTGCCCGGCGGCAGCCTGGAGCTGACAGCGGTGGGCGACGCGCCGGTCCCGGTCGACCTGCTGCTCCGCAAGCCCGATCCGCCCGGCTGACCGACCTCGACCATGCACGCCGTCCTGTCCATCCTGCTGCCGATCTTCGGGCTGATCCTGGTCGGTGCCCTGTGCGGCCGCCGCGGCTGGCTGGGCGCCGGCGCCACCGACAGCCTCAACCGCTTCGTGGTGCGCCTGGCGCTGCCGGCCGAGCTGTTCGGCAGCATGGCCACCGTGACCGGCGCGCAGGTGGACCATCCGTCCTTCGTCGTTGCCTTCGCCGCCGGCATGCTGGGGACCTTCGCCACCGGGTTCCTGCTGGATCTGCGTCGGCCGGCGCATCGGTCCGGGCGCCTGTCCGTCGCCGCGATCGAAGGCCTGGCGGCGAGCTACGCCAACACCGCCTTCATCGGCATCCCGCTCTGCGTCGGCGTGTTCGGTCCGGCCGGGTTGCCGCCGGTGGTGCTGGCGACGCTGCTCACCGTGTGCGCCCTGTTCGCCCTGTCGATCGCCCTGGTCGAGCTCGACCGTCAGGGCAACGGCGGCCTGCTCCGCACGCTGCCGCGGGTCGTTGTCGCGATGGGACGCAATCCGTTGGTCGCTGCGCCGGTGCTGGGGGCCGCCATCAACCTGTCCGGGCTCGGTTTGCCGGCGCCGGCACTACGCTTCACCACCCTTCTGGGCGATGCCGCCAGCCCATGCGCGCTGGTGACCATCGGGCTGTTCCTGGCCGAGAACGCCGGCCGGCCCGCCCCTGCCATCGCGGTGGCACGGCTGGTGGCGATGAAGCTGCTGCTGCAGCCGGCGCTGACGGCGCTGCTGGTATGGACGCTGCTGCCGATGCCGCCGTTGTGGGCCCGTGCGGCGGTGCTGATCGCCGCCCTGCCGACCGGCACCGGCCCCTTCATGCTGGCCCGGCTGTATGACCGCGAGGCCGACGTCGCCAGCCGCGCCACCCTGGTCTCGACCGTGCTGTCGTTGTTCACCGTCTCGGCCCTGCTCGCCTCCATCGATTGATGCGTGCGAGGCTCCGGCCATGCCGGGTCCCGACACGATGCGCGAGTTCGAGGCGCTGCTGCGACAGATCGGCGACGGCGTGCCGGACACCGCGCAGTACCGCCGCATGTCCGACCTGGTGCTGGACGTGCCGCAGGCCCGGACGCTGGCGCGGCTCGATCCGGTGTCGCCCGCCTACCGGCAGGCGGCGATGGCGCTCTACCTGTCGCTACGCGGCCGGCCCGGAGACGACGCACCGGGCGATCCGGCGGACCGCTACCACGCCGGCCGCGACGAGGCGGCGGCCACCCCGCCGCCGGCCGATCCCTGGACGGGCCTGGTGCCGTGGTCGTTCCGCGACGCGCGCATGCTGTCCGAGCATGTGCTGGCCTGGGGCCACATGCTGTCGCGGCTCGACCTGCCGGCGGGCGGCTCGGTGCTGGAGTACGGCGCCGGCAGCGGCCAGCTGCTGCTCATGCTGGCCCGCTCCGGCTATCGGGCCCACGGCGTCGACATCGATCCGCAGGCGCTCCGCTCGATCCGGCTCCAGGCCAGCCACCTTTGCTTGACCGTCGAGACCGATCACGCCGCCTTTGGCGAGGGCTTCGGCGAGCGGCGCTTCGACCGCATCCTGTTCTATGAGTCCTTCCACCATGCCTTCGAGTTCGAGCCGCTGCTGCGCCGCCTGCACGACCGGCTCGAGCCTGGTGGCCGGGTCCTGCTGTGCGGCGAGCCGGTGGTGGCTGGCCGCCAGGCCGCCGTACCCTATCCGTGGGGACCGCGGCTCGATGCGCTGTCGGTGTTCTGCATCCGCCGCTTCGGCTGGATGGAGCTGGGCTTCACCCGCGACTTCCTGATCCGGATCGCACGCGATACCGGCTGGCGGATCCGCCACCATCCGTTTCCGTCCTGTTCGCGCGCCGACATCTTCGTGCTGACCCGGGCCACCGAGCCGCCCCCGTCGGGCGACGAGGGCGGCGTCGCGGTCCTGCTGCGGCGCATGGGCCGCCCGGGCGCCTGGCGAGCCCTCTGCCGCACGCCCGGTGCGACGTTGCGGAGGGCGCTGGCCCTGCTGTTCCGCCGATGACCACCGCTCCCGGCTAGGGCAGGCCTACAAGGTGTCTTGAAACAGGCGCGCCCGGGCGTCGGGGTCCGCATGGCCGGTCACGTCCGAGACCACGGCGACCGCATCGGCGCCGGCGCGCAGGCAGGACGGGGCCCGCTCGAGCGTGACGCCGCCGATCGCCACCAGCGGCAACCCGCGGAGCCGGCGTTTCCAGTCGGTGAGCCGGTCCAGCCCTTGCGGCGACCATGGCATCACCTTTAGGGTCGTCTTCCAGATCGGGCCCAGCGCCACGTAGTCCGGTTGCACCGACAGCGCCCGATCCAGCTCCTCCCGCGAATGGGTGCTGACGCCGAACCGGATTCCGGCCGCGCGGATCGCTGCGAGATCGGCGCCGTCGAGGTCCTCCTGGCCCAGGTGGATGTGCTCGATGCCCTCGTCGATCGCCACCCGCCAGTGGTCGTTCAACACCAGCGTCGCGCCATGCACGACACAGGCGTCGCGCGCCGCGCGGACCTCCTCGCGCAGCACGGGCCCATCCGCCCGCTTGGTGCGCAGCTGGATCAGCCGGGCGCCGGCCGCGGCCATGCGTCCCACCCAGGCGGCGCTGTCCACCACCGGGTAGAACCGGCCCGGCAGCACCGTCCTCCCTGCGTCGGCACCCTCGATCACAGGATCGCCTGGCCCAGCAGCGGCGTCGACGGGCTGGCCATGTCGCGCGGCTCCATCGGGTCGGCCAGCCGGGCGGCGTGGCCGGCCTCGACCGCCAGCCGGAACGCCGCCGCCATCGCCACGGGGTCACCCGCCAATGACACCGCGCTGTTCAGCAGCACCGCATCGTAGCCCATCTCCATGGCCGCCGCGGCATGGCTCGGCAGGCCTAGCCCGGCATCGATCACCAGCGGCACGTCGGGGAAGTGGGCCCGCATGGCGCGGAGCCCGAACGGGTTGTTGAGTCCGCGCCCCGAGCCGATCGGCGCACCCCACGGCATCAGCACCTCGCACCCGGCGCGCAGCAGCCGCTCGGCCGCGACCAAGTCCTCGGTGGTGTAGGGGAATACCCGGAACCCGTCGGCGGACAGGAGGCGCGCCGCCTCGACCAGCTCGAACAGGTCCGGCGCCAGCGTGTCGTGCTCGCCGATCACCTCCAGCTTGATCCAATCGGTGCCGAACACCTCTCGCGCCATCCGTGCCGTGGTCACCGCCTCCCGCGCCGAATGGCAGCCGGCGGTGTTGGGCAACACCCGCACCCCCAGATCCTGGATCAGCGACCAGAACGATTGCCCGGCGCGCTCCCCGGCCGACTCTCGGCGCAGCGACACCGTGACCAGCTCGGCGCCCGCCGCCCGCACCGCGCCGGCCAGCACGTCCGGCGACGGATACTGCGCGGTGCCCAGGATCAGCCGCGAGGCGAACTCGGTGTCGTAGAGCCGCATCCTATCCTCCCTGGCGCGGCGCCAGGATCTCCACAGCGCTTCCGTCCCGCAAAGCGCAGCCGGCACGTCCGCCGACGGGGACGAACTCGCCGTCGAGCGCGGTCGCCAGGCGGGCATCCCCGTAGCCCAGCTCGACCAGGACGGCGGCGAGCGTGGTGGCACCGACCTGGCGAGGCTCGCCGTTGATCACGATCCGCATGCAGGACTCCACGTGAAGGCCAGGGGCGCGGCCCCTGGACCCCGCCAAGGGCCACAGGCCCTTGGATCCCATAAGTTGGGGTCTGGGGCCGCCGGCCCCAGGGGGTCAAGGGCAGGGCCCTTGCCTGAGTACCGCCTCCACCACCTGCCCTGCCAGCGCCGGCGCCAGCAGGAAGCCGTGCCGAAACATGCCGTTGACGTGCAGGACCCCGTCCTCGCGGTGGATGCGCGGCATGTTGTCGCCGAAGGCCGGCCGCAGGTCGGCCGCGATCTCCACGATCTCGGCCTCGGCGAAGCCAGGATGCAATGCATAGGCAGCACCCATCAGCTCGATCATCGAGCGCAGCCGCGGCCGGCCGCGATCCTCGCTCTCGATCATGGTGGCGCCGACCATGAACAGGTCGTCGTCGCGCGGCACCACGTAGACCGGCGTGCGCGGGTGGAGCAGCCGCACCGGCCGCGACAGCCTGACCCCTGGCGCCCGCAGCAGCAGCATCTCGCCGCGCACCCCGCGCA
>CAXUBN010000213.1:0-4921 GCA_964249255.1 uncultured Acetobacteraceae bacterium
CTCAAGAACCTGTTCGTGGCGCTGGTGCCGAACCCGCCGCCGGCCCCGGTGCCGAAGGCGGGCGCGGCAACCAAGGCGCGGGCGCCCCGCGCCGGCAGCGCCGCCGCCACCGAGATCCAGGCGGCACGAACCCGGATCTCGCAGCTCACCGCCGACGTGAACAGGCTCGACCTGGACCTGCGCGGCGCCAGCGCCCGCATCGAGGCGCTGCGCTCGGAGCTGCACCTGACCCGGCAGGCCCGTGCCGAAGCGCAGCAGGCGCTGATGGCGACGCGCAACCTGGCGCCGAAGCGGGTGATGCTGATGCTGTCCGCCCTGTGCGGCCTGCTGATCGGGATCGCCGGCGCCGGCGCCGTCATGACGCTGGTGCGGACGGTGGCCCCCGACCGCACCTCCGCCCTGCTGCAATGAATCCCATGACCCCGGACCTCCTCGCCGCCCTGCGGGAGGTGCTCGGCCCGGCCGGCATCCTGACCGATGCGGCGGACACCGCTCCGTACTGCGGCGACTGGCGCGGCCTGTATCGCGGCCGCACCCCGGCGGTGCTGCGCCCGGCCGACACTGCCACGCTGGCCGCCTGCGTGCGGCTGTGCGGGGCCGCCGGGATGCGGCTGGTGCCGATGGGCGGCAACACCAGCATGGTGGGCGGCGCCGCGGTGTCGGACGAGAACGACGAGGTGGTGGTCAGCCTGTCGCGGATGAACCGCGTCCGCGCGATCGATCCGGTCGACATGACGATGACGGTGGAGGCCGGCGTCGTGCTGAAGGCGGCGCAGGACGCCGCGACAGGAGCCGGCTGCCTGCTGCCGCTGTCGATCAGCTCGGAGGGCTCCGCGACGGTGGGCGGGGTGCTGGCCACCAACGCCGGCGGCAACAACACGGTGCGCTACGGCAACGCGCGCGAGCTGGTGCTGGGTCTGGAGGCGGTGCTGCCGGACGGGGGCGTGTTCAACGGCCTGCGGCGGCTGCGCAAGGACAACACCGGCTATGCGCTGCGCCAGCTGCTGGTCGGCGCCGAGGGCACGCTCGGCATCATCACCGCCGCCGTGCTGCAGCTGGCGCCCCGGCCGCGGCAGGTGGAGGCGGCGCTGTGCGCCGTGGACACGCCGGACGCGGCGCTGGCGTTGTATGGACGGTTCCGCGCCGACGACCCGACCGCGATCCAGGCGTTCGAGTACATGTCCGGCACCGGCATGGCGCTGGTGGGGGCGCTGATCCCGGACGCGGCCCTGCCGCTGGCGGCGCCGGCGCCGCACTACGTGCTGGTGGAGCTGGCCACCGTGCGCGACGACGGCACCCTGCGCGACCGGCTGGAGACGGTGCTGGGTGCGGCACTGGAGACCGGACTGGTCACGGATGCGGTGATCGCCGAAAGCGAGGCGCAGCGGCTGGCGCTGTGGCGGCTGCGCGAGGAACATTCCGAAGCGCAGAAGCGCGCCGGCGCCAGCGTCAAGAACGACGTGTCGGTGCCGGTATCGCGGGTGCCGGAGCTGATCGCGCGAGCGACGGAGGCGTGCCAGCGGCTGATCCCGGGCATCCGGGTGGCCCCGTTCGGCCATCTCGGCGACGGCAACATCCACTTCAACCTGGTGCAGCCCGAGGGGGCCGACGGTGCCGCCTTCCTGCGGCGCGACCACGAGATCATGGACGCGGTGGGCGGGGTCGTGCGTACCCTGGACGGCAGCTTCTCGGCCGAGCACGGGGTGGGCAAGCTCAAGCCCTACATGATGCCGGACTGGCGCGGCGGCGCCGAGCTCGAGGCCATGCGCCGGATCAAGCGGGCGCTCGACCCGCAGGACCTGTTCAACCCCGGCAAGGTCCTCCCGCCGCCCGTGGACTGAGCGACGGGAGCCGGCCTGGTCCTACTTGTTGGTCCGTCCGACCTTGCCCGGGTTCACCCCGCCGCCGGACGTCGCGTCGTTCATCACGTCGCCCTCCGAGGTGTTGCCGGCCTCGATGATCTCCGGATCGACCCCGGTGGCGGCGAACGCTCCCTTGGAGGCGCCGATGCCCGGGTTGCGCTCGAGGTCGCTGGGCGGCAGCGGCACGTCGGCGCCGAGGTCGTCCGGACCGGTCGGGGGATGGGTCGGGTGCTTCGATGACGTCATGGCGTGGTCCTTCTCGCGTGTCCGGGCGGCACGCCATGCCGCCCGCATGGCTTGGGTAACGCCCGGCGCGCGCCCGGGTGCCCGCATCGCCGTTGCGGACGGCGCACGTCGGCGTGTACCAGCCCGGGGTGTGTACCAGCTTGGGACTGCATGACGGCGCACCTGCACAGCCTGCACCTCTACCCGGTCAAGGGTCTGCGCGGCCTCGCGCTCGCGGCAGCGGCCGTGGCGCGGCACGGCATCGCCGGCGACCGGCGCTGGCTGGTGGTGGACCCCGACGGCCGCTTCCTCACCCAGCGCGAGATCGGCGCGATGGCGCGGCTGGACGCGGTGCCGACCGCGGACGGACTGCTGCTGCGCTGCGGCGACCGCAGCCAGCCGGTGCCCCGCCCCGCCCCCGGCGGTCCGCGGCGGGAGGTGGCGATCTGGGGGGACCGGGTGTCCGCCGCCTGCGCCGATCCGGGCGCGGACGGGTTCCTGTCCGACGCCCTCGGTCAGCCGTGCCACCTAGTGTTCATGGACGACGAGCGCGCACGACCGGTGGATCCCGCCCGGTCGGAGCCCGGCGACCATGTCGGGTTCGCCGATGCGTTTCCGCTGCTCGCCGCCAGCCTCGACTCCCTGGCGGTGCTGAATGACGCCCTGGAGGGTGCGATGGCGCGGCCGGTGCCGATGGCGCGGTTCCGGCCGAGCCTGGTGCTGACCGGCCTGCCGGCCTGGTCGGAGGATCGCTGGCGGCGGGTCCGCATCGGCACGATGGTGTTCCGGGCGCCGGCACCCTGCACGCGCTGCGTCGTCATCACCCGCGACCAGGTGACCGGCGCCATCCCCGAGCCGGGTGAGCCGCTGCGCACGCTGGGGCGGCTCAACCGGCACAAGGACGGCATCGTGTTCGGCGCCAACCTGATCCCCGAGGCGCCGGGACATCTGGCCGCGGGCGATGCGGTCGAGGTCCTCGACGGATGAGCCGTTACGTGGCGCTGCTGCGGGCGGTGAACGTGGGCGGCACCGGCAGGCTGGCGATGACGGACCTGGCGCGGTTGTGCGAGGCGGCGGGGTTCGCGCGGGTCCGGACCTCCATCGCCAGCGGCAACGCGGTGTTCTCCGGCGACGGGACGGAGGACGAGATCCGCGTGGCGCTGGAGCACCGGCTGCGGGCGCATCTCGGTGCCGATGTCGCGGTGGTGGTGCGGACCGCCGCGGCCATCGCCGACGCGCTGGCGCGCAACCCGTTCCCCGACGCCCCGCCGAACCGCGTGATGGCCTTGTTCAGCGACGGGGTGCTGCCGGCCGATCCGCTCGACGGCGTGACCGGCCTCCGCACCGAGCAGGTGCGGCTGGGGCGGCGCGAGCTGTTCGTCCTGTATCCCGACGGGATGGCCGGGACCCGCCTCCGCATTCCGATCGAGCGCACTGGCACCGCCCGCAACATGAACACGGTGGCCAAGCTGGCGCGGATGGCGGCGGACGACGGGGACCGATGACCGGCCGCGGATCGGTTCGGGTCTTCGAGCTGCATCCGTCAAGACGTCACGGGACGAGTGGCCCGTCGTTCTTGTTTTCCGGCGGTCACCTGAACACGGTTCCGCAGGATTTGATCGCGATCTCAGCGGGCACCTTCAAAAGCTCCAGCTGCCGAGGCTGTCCGACATGGGAGATCCCGCGGAGTCGTCGGGGCCGGGCATGATGGATCGTTACGAGGTCAGGGCCGTCACCGAGCCGTGGCAGCCATCCGGCCTGTTCGCCGCCGGCATCGATCACGTGCGCTTCTGCGCATCGGCGGCATCCGGAACGATTCCGATGCGGTCGCGGTCTGGACCAGTTGCAGAGGGTGGAGGGCCGGCGGATGGAGGCCCGTCTCCCGTCCTCGTCCTCCGGGCTGCACTCCGACGCCCGGCGGCCGTCCTCGAGCATGTCGCGCTTCCCTGGCGGAGGGATGCGGATCTGGTCGGTCAAGGTGCCACGGCCGAGCCCAGGCGCTCGTCCCACGGGCTGCCGAGGTGGGGCGCGAGGTCGGCCCGGAAGGCCCGGACATACGGCTCGGCCACGAAGAGCTGGTAGGCGGCTCGATCGGCAAAGCCTTCCTCCAGGATGAAGTGGTTGGGGGCGGCGGACAGCCCAATCAGTCTCACCGATCCCACGGCGGGATCGCGCGCAGCCCGCCGGGCGAACCCGGTCAGCAGCGCAGCACCGGTCTTCTGGTCGCCTGGGATCACGTCGACGTTGACCACGGCGTCGACCGCCGCCCCGGGCGGGTCGGCCGTCGCCGCGCGGGTCGCGGCGGACGCAACGGTCAGCGCAAGCGCCAGGATGGGGAGGAAGCGTGGCGGGGTCATGACCCTCGTTTCGAGTGGCGAGGACGGAGAGCCTCACGGCACCCCGTTGGCATCTTTGCACGGCTCGGCCGGCGGGCGGTGGCTACATCAGCCGCTTCCAGAGCCGGGCCGACAGTTCGAGCGCTCGCTCGCGGCGGGAGCGGCGGCTCCAGGCGTCGAGGGACACCGGATCGGCGCGGGCGATCTGCGCCCGCAGCATCGCCTCGACCGCGGCGGCGGTGTCGATGCCCAGCACCACGGCGTCGATCTCGTTGTTGTATCGCACGCTGCGGCGGTCGAGGTTGGAGGAGCCGATCACGGTCAGCGCGCCGTCCACCGTGGCGACCTTGGCGTGCAGCATCGCCCAGCCGACCTCGTGGACGCGCACGCCCGCCCGCAGCAGCGAGCCGTAGAGCGCGCGGGCCGCGTGCACCGCCGGCATCACGTCGCTGTAGCCGGGCAGCAGCAGGTCCACCGCCACGCCACGCCGCGCCGCGG
>CAXUBN010000214.1:0-4903 GCA_964249255.1 uncultured Acetobacteraceae bacterium
GCAGCGTGATCAGCGACAAGCCGGCACCGGTCGCCGCCACCGCGGCCGCCGGCGCCTCGCCGGTGCCGACGCAGGGCATCACGGCCACGCCGGGCGCGCCCCCCGCCGGCAACTGAGAACCGCGTCCCGTGGCAGCGTCCCCGCCCGCTCCGTCCCCGCTGGCGTTGCCGTTTCCGGCGATGGCGCCGCTGGATGGGGTGCGTCTCGCGTCCGGGGCGGCCGGCATCCGCTACGTGGGCCGCACCGACCTAGTGCTGGCCGAGTTCGCGCCAGGCACCACGGTGGGCGGCGTGTTCACCCGCAACTGCTGCCCGGGGGCTCCGATCGACTGGTGCCGCGATGCGCTCGCCGGCGGCATCGCCCGCGCCCTGGTGGTCAACGCCGGCAACGCCAACGTGTTCACCGGTCGCGCCGGGATCGCGACCTGCGTCGAGACCGCCGCCGCCGCCGCGGACCTCCTCGATTGCGCGCCCGGACAGGTGTTCCTGGCCTCCACCGGGGTGATCGGCGAGGTGCTGCCGCACGCGCGGATCATCGCCGCCCTGCCCGCGCTGCGCGACGGGCTGTCCCCCATGGGCTGGGAGGGTGCCGCGCGCGGCATCATGACCACAGACACGTTCCCCAAGGGTGCCGTCCGCCGCTGCACGATCGGCGGTGCCGCGGTGCGTGTGCAGGGGATCGCCAAGGGCAGCGGCATGATCGCGCCCGACATGGCGACCATGCTGTGCTTCGTCGCGACCGATGCCGCGCTGCCGGCACCGGTGCTGCAGGCGCTGCTGGCACGCGCGGTCGCGGGCAGCTTCAACTGCACCACGGTGGACTCCGACACCTCCACCAGCGACACCGTGCTGATGTTCGCGACCGGCCGTGCCGGCAACCCGCCGGTGGCCGACGCCGAGGACCCGGCGCTGTTCTCCTTTGCCGCGTCCCTCGACGACCTGCTGCTGGAGCTGGCCTTGGCGGTGGTGCGCGACGGCGAGGGCGCTACCAAGCTGGTGCGGATCGACGTCGCCGGCGCCGCCTCGGACGACTCCGCGCGCCGGGTGGCGCTGGCGGTGGCGAACTCGCCGCTGGTCAAGACGGCGATCGCCGGCGCGGATGCCAACTGGGGCCGCATCGTGATGGCGGTGGGGCGCAGCGGCGAGCCGGCCGATCGCGACCGTCTGTCGATCGGCGTCGGGGGCACCTGGATGGCGCGGGACGGTGCCGTGGTGCCCGGCTACGACGAGGTGCCGGTGGTGGCACACATGCGCGGCCGGGAGGTGGAGATCGGGATCGACCTCGGGCTCGGCACCGGATGCGGCCGCGCCTGGACCTGCGACCTCACGCACGGCTACATCGACATCAACGGCAGCTATCGGAGCTGAACATGTCGGCAACGGCACCCGGCGCCCCCTTCCCCGCCACGCCGCCGCACGATGCCGGAGCGCTGGCCTGGTATTATGCGGGCTTCTGGTGGCGCGTGCTGGCCTGGTTCATCGACGTCGTGGCGCTGTCGGTGGTCAACTGGCTTCTTGGGCTCGTGACCGGGCTGCGACAGCTGGGCGTATCGACCACGCTGCCATCCGACTCCGGCCCGGTGTCAAACGTCGCCTACTCCGACGTGTCGGTCGCCCTGCCCTCGTTTCACCTCGTGGGCGGCGGGCTCACGCTGGCAGCCGTGTTGCTGCACCTCGCCTACTACAGCCTGTTCGAGGCCTCGCGGCTGCAGGCGACGCCGGGCAAGCTGGCCTGCCGGTTGCGCGTCGCCGACGAGGCCGGGCGGCGCATCGGGGTGGGTCGTGCCGTCGGCCGCAACCTGGGCAAGTTCGTGTCCGCGTTCGTGCTCGGAGTCGGCTTCCTGATGGTGGCCTGGACCCGGCGCAAGCAGGGATTGCACGACCTGATCGCGAGCACGCTGGTGCTGCGCCGACGTCCGGCCGACCTCCTGTTCGGGTTCCAGCCGCCCGCAACCTGACGGACAAGGCTGGAACGGCCGCGTTCTCAAATCACGCCTTGTAACGAGCTGGTTTCATCTTGCGTCCTCTGTTGCATCCATGGGCCCGACGAGTGCCTTATGGCGTGCGGCCCTGGTCGCGCCCGAACGCCGCGCTTCAACCCGTCCTCGAGGATCGATGAACCAGACCGTCATGCCGGACAGCCTGCGCCCGGATCCGTCCGTGCCGACCGCTCCGGACCTGCGCCGGGTCGGCGCCCATCCCGACCACTGGTATCCGCTGGCCTGGTCGCGCGAGTTGAAACCGGGCGGCACGCTGGCGGTGAGCTTCGCCGGCGACCCGATCGTGCTGGTGCGGCCAAAGACGGGTCCGGTGTTCGCGTTGGAGGATCGCTGCGCGCACCGGCAGGTCCCGCTGAGTAAGGGGACGGTCGAGGGCTGCGCCGTCCGGTGCTGCTACCATGGCTGGGCCTACGAGGCGTCCGGCGCCTGCGTCGACGTGCCCTACCTGTCCGGCAAGATGCCGAATGGGGTGCGCGCCTACCCGTGCCGCGAGGTGGATGGGCTGATCCTGGTGTTCCCGGGCGATGCGTCGCTGGCAGGAAGCGTAGCGCTGCCCGGGCTGGGCTCGGTTGCGAACGCGAAATACAAGACCCGCCGCTTCGGCCGGATCGTCGGCTGCCATTACAGCTTCATGCACGAGAACCTGATGGACATGAACCATCAGTTCATGCACTCGAAGCAGATGGGGCAGATGAAGCCCCGCGTGCTGGGCCAGGGACGCGGCGACGACTGGTGCGAGGTCAAGTACAGCTTCAAGCGCACGGGCGGCAAGCAGCCGCTCGGCGAGGCGGTAATCTTTGGCGAGCGCCGGGGCGGCACCGCCAACGAGGCCGAACGCGACGTCATGACGGTGCGTACCGAGTATCCCTACCAGACCCTGCGCATCCAGACCGCCGGCGAGGACCCGGTGATGGATCTCTGGATCGTCTACGTACCGCTGGATCGCGAGCAGAAGACCAACCGGGTGTTCGGGCTGCTGTCGGTGCGCCGGCCGAAGATCCCCGGCATCCTGACCCTGTTCTGGCCGGCACTGGTGGTGTTCACCGAGCGGATCTTCGCGGAGGATCGCGACGTCGTGGAGATGGAGCAGGCGGCGCACGATGCCCAGGGTGCCGACTGGAACCAGGAGGTGTTCCCGGCGATCCGCACGCTGCGCTCGCTGCTGGTCTCGCGCGGGGTTGACCGCACTGCCGCCTGACCCGGGCGCTTGACCCCGGCGCCTGATATCTGGCGTCTGATGTTGGGCGCCTGACCTTGGGCGTTCCCGACGACGCGTCAGATGGCGCACCGCAGGGAGCCGCCTTGGCGGCGCCAGTCCTCACCACCACGCGCTTCATGTTGCGGCCGCTGCGGCCGGACGACGCCGGCACCATCCACCGCCTGGTCAATGACTGGGAGGTGGTTAGGATGCTGGCCCCGCTTCCGTTTCCCTACCCACGCGATCTTACCGCAGACTGGATCAGCTCTACGGCGGCGCAGATGCGGGACGGCCGTGCCTGGCACTTCGCGGTCGTGGCGACCGCGGTCCCGGACCAACTGCTGGGCTGCGCCGGTATCCGGGTGGACGCGGACAACCGCAGCGGCGACCTCGGTTACTGGATCGGACGGCGGCACTGGAACAACGGCATCGCCGGGGAAGCGGCACGGCGGCTGTCGCACTGGGCGCTGGCCAATCTGCCGGTCGACAGGCTCACCGCGCAGGTCGCCGCCGACAACCCGGCCTCGGTCGCGGTGTTGCGCCGGATCGGCTTCCGCGAGGTCGGCACCGGTCGGCAGGCGTTCCTGGCGCGTGGCGGCGAGCATCCCGTGCTGCGATTCGAGGCGCGGCACGACGACCTGTCGCAGGCCGTGCCACCGGCCGCACCGGAGCCGGCCACCTCCGCCGTCGCGGTGGCAGCGCGTCGCACCGTGCTGGTCGCCGCCTGCGCTCTGGTCGACACCGACGGCCGCGTGCTGCTGGCGCGACGTCCCGAGGGCCGACCGATGGCCGGGCTTTGGGAATTTCCAGGCGGCAAGCTGGAGCCGGACGAGACGCCTGAACAGGCACTGATCCGCGAGTTGCGCGAGGAGCTAGGCCTCGACGTATCGGAGGCCTGCCTGGCGCCGTTCGCCTTCGCCAGCCACGCCTACGAGCGCTTCCACCTGTTGATGCCGCTCTACGTGTGCCGACGCTGGAAGGGCACGCCGACCCCGCGCGAGGGCCAGACCCTGGCCTGGGTCCACGGACCGGCATTGGACACCTACAACATGCCTGAAGCCGACCGACCGCTGGTGCCACTGCTGCGTGACCTGCTGTAGTTTTTGCGCTGCGTCATTCGCACATCGTGGCAGCTTCCGGCCGTATCATCCCGAAATTTCACGGCAACCATACCACGGCTGACGCGCTGCAAGGGCGATGTCGAAAAAACGATCCTGACGATGGTTGATGAGCCGACGCTGAAACTGCACGCGGAGACGCTGCACGTCACGACGCTGCGGCGTGATGTCGGCTCGGTGTCGGTCTCGGTGACGACTGAGACGCATGACCAGGCGGTCGACGCGCTGCTGACCAGCAGCCAGGTCGAGGTTCGACATGTATCGGTCGATCGCGTCGTCGACCGGATGCCACAGTCGCGGCAGGACGGAGACACCCTGATCATCCCGGTGGTGGAGGAGGTGATGGTGGTCCGATACAGGATCAGGGAAGAGATCCACGTTACCCGGACCTCCCACATCCGCCGCCACCAGGACACCGTGAGCCTCAGGACAGAGCGCGCGGTTGTTAGCCGGTCGGGCAGCGATGGCGACATGCCGTCGCCAAACATCAAGCCTCAATAGCTAATAGAAGGAAACGGACCATGGCGAGTGAAACAACTGTTGCGGTATTCGACACTGTGGCGCACGCGGAGGCCGCGATCGCTGACT
>CAXUBN010000215.1:0-4870 GCA_964249255.1 uncultured Acetobacteraceae bacterium
ACCTACAACGGCACCAACAGCTGGCTGGTCGACTGGGAGGGCGGCGTCGCCGTGATCGACCCGGGCCCCGAGGATGCGGCGCACCTCGACGCCATCGTCGCGGAGGCCGGCGCCCGCCTCAGCCACATCCTGATCACCCACACGCACGGCGACCACGTGGAGGGCGCCGCCGTCCTGGCCCGGCGCACCGGCGCCCTGGTGGCCGGCTACGCCCTGGACGGGCAGCCTGGCCTCGCGTCCTGGATCAGGCTGCGCGACGGCGACCGCATCGCCGGCCTCGACGTGCTGCACACGCCCGGCCACGCCATGGACCACCTGTGCTTCGCCCAGGATGGGGTGCTGTTCAGCGGCGATCACGTGATGGGCTGGTCGAGCTCGGTGGTTCCCCCGCCGCCGCATGGCGACCTGGTCGCCTTCATCGACAACCTGCGGCGAGTCCGCGACCGCCACGACCGGCTGATGCTGTCGGCGCACGGACCGGCGATCGAGCACCCGGTCCGACTGGTGCAGGATCTGCTCGACCACCGCGCCGCGCGCGAGGCCTCGATCGCCGCGGTACTGTCCCCGGACCCAGCCCCGCTGGAGACGGTGCTGGCGCGCGCCTACCTCAACCTGCGGCCCGAGCTGCTGAAGCCCGCGCGCAGCAACCTGCTGTCGCACCTGGCCAAGCTGCAGGCCGAGGGTCGTGCCGTGTGCGATGCCGACGGCTGGCGCCTGTGCGGCTGACCCCCGTCCGACCCATCCACCGCCGAGGACCCGCCGTGCGACACGCCCGTCCGTTCCTGACCGCCTGCCTGCTGCTGTCGCTGCCGATGCTGGTCCTGCCGGCCCTGGCCGCGCAGGCGGACGAGACCACCGTCAGGATCAACAAGATCGACAGGATCGCGCCGCAGCTCGGCAGCGACGAGAAGACCAGCGACGGCACCGTGACGGTGGGCGGCCAGCCGATCAGCTACCAGGCGGTCGCCGGCACGATCGTGGTGCATCCCAAGGGTTGGGACGACGCCGTCCGGCCCGATCCGAGTGATAAGGGCGACGACAAGACGGGCGATGCCGCCAACCCCACCGCCGAAGCCTCGATGTTCTTCGTGGCCTACCTCCGCAAGGGGATCCGCCCCGAGGTTCGGCCGATCACCTTCCTATTCAATGGTGGTCCGGGCTCGTCCACGGTGTGGCTGCACATGGGCGCGCTGGGGCCGCGGCGGGTGGTCACCGCCGACCACGCGCATGGGCCAGCCGCGCCCTACCGGTTGGTCGGCAACGCGGAAAGCCTGCTGGACGCCAGCGACCTGGTGTTCATCGACGCCCCCGGCACCGGCTTCTCGCGCATCGCCGGCCGGGACAAGGAGAAGGAGTTCTTCGGTGTCGACCAGGATGCGCACGCGTTCGAGATGTTCATCACCGGCTTCCTGTCGCGTTTCGGCCGCTGGAACTCGCCCAAGTACCTGTTCGGCGAAAGCTACGGCACCACGCGGGCGGCGGTGCTGGCCAACCTCCTGCAGGGGGACGCGGACGTCGACCTCAACGGCGTCATGCTGCTGTCGCAGGCGCTGAACTTCGACGCCGGCAACATCGACGACCCCGAGGCGAACCCCGGCATCGACCTGCCCTACGTCGCGGCGCTGCCGACCTACGCCGCCACCGCCTGGTATCACCACCGGCTGCCCGGCCAGGTGGCGGGTGGGGCCGCGCCCGATCTGGACCAGCTGCTCGCCGCGGTCGAACGGTTCGCCGACACCGACTACACCGTGGCCCTGGAGCAGGGCGCCGCCCTCGACCCCGCCCGCCGCGACGCGGTCGCGCGCCAGCTCAACCTCTACACCGGGCTGCCCGTCCAGTATCTCCGGAAGGCCAACCTGCGGGTCGACGGCGGCATGTTCGAGAGGATGGTCGTGAACGGCGGTGACACCGTGACCGGCCGCTACGACACGAGATTCACCGGCCCCACCACCGATCCGCTGGCCAAGCAGGCCGAGTACGACCCGCAATCGACGGCGATCGGCTCCGCGTTCGTATCGGCCTTCAACGACTACGTGCGCCGCCAGCTCGGCTACGGCGACAACCGCACCTACAGGCCCGAGATCGAGGTCCCCGACTGGGACATGAAGCACCTGCAGCCCAGCACCAGCCAACCTCAGACCGGAACGCTGAACGTGATGCCGGATCTCGCCGCCGCCATGACCGCCAACCCCACCCTCAGGGTACAGCTCAATCAGGGCTACTTCGATCTGGCCACGCCGTACTACGAGGGCGTCCACGAGATGCGGCACCTGCCGATGCCGGCGGTGCTGCAGGCCAACATCGAGTACCGGCGCTACCGGTCCGGGCACATGGTGTACGCGAACGAGGACGCGCTGCGGCAGCTGCACGACAACGCGGCCGACTTCATCCGCCGTACCGAGGGAACCGCGCCCACGGCACGCTGACCCACCGCCAATCAGGCTGCGGCCGGGCAAGCGCCATCGTGGCCGCAAGCAGGAGCAGCAACGGGGGTGTCATCACCGAGAGCGCGGTCAGGACCGGAAGGCCGAGCGCCTTCATGATGATGGGCGGGTTGAACACGGCACTCGACCAGACGAGAACCGCCAGGACCGTTCGCGTCCGATGGGCCCCCTCGCCGGGAGTGGTCAGGACGAGCGCCGCGGCCAGGGCGGACAGGACCGAGTCGTAGTTCGAGATGTGGGGCGCCCCGAAGGTGGCCATCGCCAGGAACACGACGGTGCGGCGGCGCGTGTCCTGGATCGTGGCGAAGGTCCACCCAACGATGCCGGCCGCCAGCAGCGTCGCCGCGAGCTGGGCCAGATCGGCCGCGTGCGATGTAAGGCCGAGCATCAGGGCGTAGGCGTCCATGCTCTGGCCGCCGGATCGCCCGGTCTGGGCCCAATCGGCGAAGTGCCCGTCGGCACCGGTGATGAAGCGGATCCAGGACCACCAGGGGTGCGGACCCAGCAGCGCCAGGCTGAAGATCGCCAGCGTCACGGCGCCGGAGGCAAAGCCGGTCAGGGCCCGCCGATGGCCCCCGCAGAGCAGGGCCACGGGGATCAGGATGGCGAACTGCGGCTTGAGCGTGAGCAGCGACAGCACGAGGCCGGCGCGCAGGCCATTCCGCGACAGGACGGCGAGGCCGGCGAGAAGCGCGGCGGCGATGAGGAAGCTGACCTGCCCCGCGCCAAGGCAGCACGCGGTCCCGGGCGACAGGAGAAGCAAGAGCACGGCGAGGTCCCGTGCCGAGCCGGTCGGCCAGCACTGCCATAGGCAGCACAGGAGCAGCGCCAGCGATGCGATCATCACCGCCGGGTAGATCAGGCCGAACGGAAACGCCCCGATCGCCACGGCGAAGGGAAGCATCGCGGGCGGGTAGACCCAGGGGTGGAGCACGAGCGACCCCTTGAGCCAGCCCGCATGGGTCCGCATCAGGAGATCGGTGAAGCGCCGTCCGTCGGCCAGCGTGGCATAGTCGCCCGCCCAGGCGAGCCGCCCGGCGGTATGGAACACCATGAGGTCCTGCCCGGGCGCGTAGCCGTACAGGAAGAGTGGGAGGCAGCTGCCCAGGATACCCAGCGCCAGCATCGGCAGATACGTCGCGGGCGACAGGATCCGGTTCGATGCCGGGAGCGGTGTGGTGGCGGCGGGAACACCGGTCGTCATCCGGCGATCCTGGCATCCCCCGGTTAAGGATGCCTGAACCTCGCCGGGGTCGCGGCGGCCGCCCTCCGTAGGCAGGCCGCCGCGGGAGGGATCAGGCCGACTTCGCCATGATCTCGTCCGCGATGTTGCGCGGTACTGGGTCGTAATGGTGGAACTGCATGGTGAAGGACGCGCGGCCCTTGGTCATCGAGCGCAGGTGCGAGATGTAGCCGAACATCTCCTTGAGCGGCACCTGGGCGCGCACCGTCACCGTGGACCCGGCGCTCTCCTGGTTCTGGATCTGACCGCGGCGGCGGTTGAGGTCGCCCACCACGTCGCCGACATGGTCCTGCGGCGTGGTGCACTCGACGTCCATGATCGGCTCCAGGATCACCGGGGCCGCCCGCTTCATGCCCTCGCGGAAGCAGGCCTTGGCCGCGATCTCGAACGCCAGCGCGGACGAGTCGACGTCGTGGTACTTGCCGTCCAGCAGGGTGTAGCGGAAGTCCACGGTCGGGAACCCGGCCAGCACGCCGGTGGTGGCCTGCACCTTGATGCCCTTCTCGACCGCCGGGATGTACTCCTTGGGCACCGAGCCGCCGACCACCTTGTTCTCGAACGAGATGCCCTCGTTGCGCTCCACCGGCGCGAACTCGATCTTGACCTCGGCGTACTGGCCGGAGCCGCCCGACTGCTTCTTGTGGGTGTAGGTCTCGACGTGCGCCTTGCTGATGGTCTCGCGGTAGGCGACCTGAGGGGCGCCGATGTTGGCGTCCACGCCGTACTCGCGGCGCAGCCGGTCGATGATGATCTCGAGGTGCAGCTCGCCCATGCCGGACAGGATGGTCTGGCCGGTCTCCTGGTCCGTCTTGAGGCGGAGCGACGGGTCCTCGCCGGCCAGCTTCTGCAGGGCCAGCGTCATCTTCTCGACCCCCTCCTTGGTCTTGGGCTCGACCGAGATGTCGATCACCGGCACCGGGAATGCCATGCGTTCCAGCACCACCGGATCCTCGGCCACCGCCAGCGTGTCGCCGGTGCCGGTGTCCTTCAGGCCGACGAAGGCGGCGATGTCGCCGGCCTGCACCTCCTTGATCTCGGCGCGCTTGTCGGCGTGCATCTGGAACATCCGCCCGATGCGCTCCTTGTGCCCCTTGGTGGTGTTGAGCACCTGGTCGCCCGACTTCAGCTTGCCCGAGTACACCCGCACGAAGGTGAGCGTGCCGTACTTGTCGTTGATGATCTT
>CAXUBN010000216.1:0-4811 GCA_964249255.1 uncultured Acetobacteraceae bacterium
GGATGGCAGGGGGCAGGGCCGGCTGGGCGGTCGTTCCCGTGGCGGCAGCGGGGTCAGCCGGTGGCAGGGGCGTCGGCGGTTCCGCCTTCGGATGGTCCTCGGCCGGCGCCGCCATGCCATCGCCGGTCACCACGGTGACGGCACCTGAGTCTTCGGCGGCAGGCGCCGACTTCACCTGGCCCTCGGACAGCGCCACGCGCAGAGGTTCGCTGGGCGGCTTTGCGACGTCGAACAGCGACCAGGCCACCGCGATCCTGCGATTGCCGACCCCCATGAAGCCCCCGACGTCGAGCTCAAGGGCGGCCGGGCGGCCATCCTCGCCGATCAGCACGTCGATGACCCGCCCGACCTCGCTGTTCTCGCTGCCGTGCACGCTGCGGTCGAGCAGGCCGCCCAGCTTGAGGTTCGCGGTGTGGAGCTGCGCCGAGCCCTGCTGCGACCCTGGCCTTTGCGGCGGGTGCAGCAGCATGTCGCGCGCGATCGCATCGGCCCGGTCGCCGTCGGTGTCGGACGGCGGGATGGGCGCCGGCGCGGGCTACACGGCGGGTGGGGCGGCGGCGGGGTGTGAGGCCACATGCGGCTCCGGCGCCGTTCCCTGCGCCACGGCGCCGTCCGCCAGCACAAGGGCTGCCGGCAGGCAGAGCATGGCCAGGCAGGTCCGCGAGTGCGCCATCATCCCTCCCCGTGGGGGTTACCGCCGCGCATCCCGCGGATGCCACCGCCATCACACGCCCGCCCATAAGTCCGGTGGCTTCAAGTGTGGCACAGCCGTCGACCCCAAGCGATCCGACCGCGGTGGCGGGCGGGCGGGGCCAGGCCGTCGCGGTCGCCGCATGAAACCAATTGCAACGCGACCTGCACGGCCGCCTCGCAACGGTTTATTGGAAAGAGCCATGGAACAGCTCCCCCACATCCTCGTGGTCGACGACGACCGCGAGATCCGCGATCTCCTCGCCCGTTTCCTGGAGCGCAACCGCTTCCGGGTCACGGCGGTGCGCGACGGGCGGGAAGCACGCCGGGCCTGGGCCAACGGCAACTACCAGCTGGTGGTGCTGGACCTGATGCTGCCGGGCGAGAGCGGACTGGACCTGGCACGCTGGATGCGCGGCCAGGGCAACGTGCCGATCGTGATGCTGACCGCGATGGGCGACGAGACCGACCGCATCATCGGGCTTGAGCTGGGTGCCGACGACTACGTGCCCAAGCCGTTCAATCCGCGCGAGCTGATGGCCCGGATGCGGGCGGTGATGCGTCGCACCGGCGAACGCGACGAGCGCCGGCCCGAAACCGAGGGCCGGATGCTGCGCTTCGCCGGCTGGACGCTGGAACCGCTGCGCCGCCGGCTTCTCAACCCGGACGGCGCCGAGGTGCCGCTCACCGGTGGCGAGTATGAGCTGCTGGTGGCGCTATTGGACCGCGCCAACCGGGTGCTGACCCGCGACATGCTGCTGGACCTGCTGCGCGGCCGGCAGGCGGGGCCGTTCGACCGCGCCATCGATGTCGCCATCTCCCGGCTGCGGCGCAAGCTCGAGGATGACGGCCGCAACGCCCAGGTGATCAAGACCGTACGCGGCGGCGGCTACGTGCTGGCCGCCGACGTCGAACGGGCCTGACGCGCGGTCGCGGTTCCGCTTCCCATGGCCCGGCGCCTCACGCTCCTGCCGCGCAGCCTGGCGGCGCGCACCGCGCTGGTGCTGCTGGCCGGGCTGATCGTCGTGCAGGCGATGGGGCTGGCGATCCACGCCCTGGACCGGCTGGACTTCGCGCGCCTGACCATCGAGCGCGAAACGGGCGGCGAGGTCGCCGGCATCTACCGGCTGGTCGCCGACACCGATCCGGCGGCGCGGGACGACGTGCTGGCACGGTCGCACCTGCCGTCCGGGTTCCGTGCCAGCCTGGACGGCGTTCCGCGGTTCGGCAGCCTGGCGCCGGCGCCGGACCGGGTGCAGCGGATGCTGCGTCGGCGGCTGCAGACCATGCCGATAGCCGGCCGGCTGCGGCCGGCGCACGTCGTCATCGCCAGCAACCTGCCGCGGGAGGACCACGAGCCGGGGGAGCCGGGTCCGCCCTGGCACGAGCGAGGTTTTACCGATCGTTTCGGCCCCACCGTGCCTCCGGAACTGCCCCGCGTCGCGCCGTCGTTCCTGCCGCAGCCGATGCCGCCAGTGCCGAATGGCGGCGGCGCCCCCCGGAACGAGCCCAATCCCCGGCGCAGCGTCGCGGTGGCGATGCAGCTTCCCGACGACGGGCGCTGGCTGACGGTGCGCTTCGTGATGCCGCTGCCCGACCCGTTCCTGTCGCCCACCCTGCCGGCGGCGTTCCTGGTGATGACCATCCTCGCCGGCCTGCTCAGCGTCTGGGCCGTGCGACGGCTGACCGCGCCGCTGCGCACGCTGGCGATCGCCGCCGAACGGCTGGGCCGCGACGTCAACGCCGAGCCGCTGCCGGAGAATGGCCCCACCGAGGTCGCCACCGCGGCGATCGCCTTCAACACCATGGCCAGCCGGATCCGCCGCTTCGTCACCGACCGCACGCTGCTGCTGACCGCGATCGGCCACGATCTGCGCACGCCCATCACCCGGCTGAAGCTACGCTCGGAGTTCATCGAGGACGAAGAGCTGCAGTCCAAGTTCCTGGCCGATTTGGACGAGCTGGAGGCGATGGTGTCGGCGACGCTGGCGTTCGGCCGCGACAGCGCCAACCGCGAGCCGATGGTGGCGCTGGACCTCACCGCGCTGCTGCGCACGATCCTGGACGACGCCGTGGATGGCCGCCCGGAGCTGGCCGGCCGGGTCGGGTTCACCGTGCCGCCGCCGTCGGTGGTGATCCGGGCGCGACCGCTGCCCCTGAAGCGGGCACTGGCCAACCTGGTCGGCAACGCAGTCGCCTATGCGGGGGGTGTGCGGGTCACGCTGCTGCCGGCGGAGGACGGACACGTGGCCGTGCTGTTCGAGGATGACGGGCCGGGCATCCCGCCGGAGGAGCTGGAGCGGGTGTTCGAGCCGTTCGTGCGCCTCGAGGCGAGCCGCAACCGCGAGACCGGCGGCACCGGGCTCGGGCTGTCGATCGCGCGGAACATCCTGCGCGGCCAGGGGGGCGACATCACGCTGGGCAACCGGTCGCCGCACGGGCTGCGCGCCACCGTCATCCTGCTGGCCTGACGCGGCGATTTGTCGCCGATGCAGGGGCGGCGCATCGCCTGCTGGCAGAGCAACCGCCACAGCAACGGTGCGCTGTTCTTTCCCGTCCCGACCCATTAACCCGATCGTCACAGGTTTCTCGGACGATCCATTCCATGATCCAACGCCTTTACGCGCGCATCCTGTCGCTGGCCGCGACCCGAACCGCGCCGTTCTGGCTGGCCGTCATCGCCATGGCCGAAGGCAGCGTGTTCCCGTTGCCGCCGGACGCGCTGCTGATCCCGATGGTGCTGGCGCGTCCGGAGCGCGCCTGGTTCCTGGCCGGGTTGTGCACGGTGGCAAGCCTGTGCGGGGGAGCCATCGGCTGGTTCCTGGGCGCCGAGCTGATCCAGCTGGCGATGCGGGTGATCCACCTGTACAACGGCGACCACGCGCTGGCCGTGTATCGGGCTCGGTTCGCCACCTATGGCTTCAGCGTGATCCTGCTCAAGGGCCTGACGCCAATCCCCTACAAGATCGTCGCGATCGCGGCGGGGGCAGCGCATTTCAGCCTGTCGCTGTTCCTGCTGGCGAGCCTGATCACCCGCGGCGCGCGGTTCTTCCTCGTCGCGGCGTTGCTGCAGCGCTTCGGCGAAACGGCGCGGCTGTTCATCGAGCGGCGCCTGGGCGTGCTGACGCTGCTGGCGGCGGTGCTGATCGTGGGCGGGATGGTGGTGGCGCTGCGGGTCTGAGGCGTCAGCTCGGCTTGCCGGGCCGCTGCTCGCTGGAATGCACCATGCCCATGTGCACCGTGAGGGCGCGCACGACCTTCTCGATGTCGCTGGGCGGCAGCACGAAGCCGACCGGACCGTAGGCCGGATGCTGGAAGGCGATGATCGAGCCTTCGGTCAGCGCTTCCGGCTGCACCGCCCACTGGGTCTTGTAGATCGGCGTGAACGGCGCCCCCTCCATCGGCGGCACCCCGCGCTTCTCCAGCATCGCCGCGCGCGCCTGGCCGAGCGAGGCGATGAGCTGGCCGAGCTGGTCGAGCGTGAACCGCACCGTGCCCTCGAGCCCGCTGTCCGGCAGCATGGTCAGGGTGGTCTCCTGCCGGTCGTCGGAAACCGTTACCTGCAGACGGGCGCCACGCGTGCTCATGGGATGCTCCAGCTCAGATCACGATAACCCTACAGGATGGCGGCGTCCGACGGTAAGCCGTTCGACAGCAGCGGCCCGTCCCACACCCACCAGTCCGGCCGGGTCAGGGCCGTGGCCGCGGCCGCGGCCTCGTGCGGTTGCGCGAACAGCCCGAAGCAGGTGGCGCCGGATCCGCTCATCCGCGCCAGCAGGCAGCCAGGCTGCCGTGCGATCGCCGCCAGCACATCGGCGATGGGCGGACAGAGCATGATCGCCGCCGGCTCGAGGTCGTTGTGCAGGTCGGCCAGGCCGGCCGCCATGGCGGCGGCATCCGGCCAGGACGCGGGCAGCGGCGCCGGCTCACGAAAGCCGGGCGCGCGGGCCCGGAACACCGATGGCGTCGACACCGCGCGGCCGCAGTTGACCAGCACCAGCGCACAGGGGGGCAGGATCGGCGGTGCGTCCAGCAGCTCGCCGATGCCGCCCATGCGTGCCGGACGTTGCCCGAGGCACACCGGCACGTCGGCGCCGAGCCCCACGGCCAGCGCCTCCGGT
>CAXUBN010000217.1:0-4808 GCA_964249255.1 uncultured Acetobacteraceae bacterium
GTCAGCAGCCGGTCGCTTCGCGGCATGCGCACGATCCTGGAGGGGATCCGCAACGACGCCCCGGCGGCCGGGCTCAACGGCGGCGAGATCGCCGCCGCCGACGGCACGCGCCTCCACGCGCTGCCGCTGTCGGCGGCGGCGGCGCGGTTGGCGTTCGAGACGCTGGCGGTGCACGGCGTCGAGTGCTGGGCGTTTTCCGGCGACCACTGGCTCGTGCGCGACATCGCCGGACCGTACGTGCCGCGCGAGCGCCGGGCGGTGAGGTTCGAGCCGACGGTGGTGGACTCGTTCGAGCCGTTCATCGACCGCATCGGCAAGATCATGGGGTCCGGCAACGACTACGCCCTGCTGGAGCGGATGGAGATCGAGCTGGGCGGCCTGCTGGGCCGGGACGCGAGCGTGCACCGGTCCTCGCCGTGGTACCTCGACGTCACCCACCCGATGGCCAACAAGGCCCATGCCGCCGCCCGGCTGGCCGCGCTGCTGGAGATCGATCCGGCGGAGGTCGCCTGCATCGGCGACATGGACAACGACACGACGATGCTGGAGCGAGCGGCGCTGGCGATCGCCATGGGCAACGCGCCGCCCGCGGTGGCGGCGGCGGCGCACCAGGTGACGGGCAGCAACGACCGGGACGGCTGGGCGCAGGCGGTCACCGAACTGATCCTGCCGCGGGCTGCCGGGGAATGGGCCGGGGGAGAGCGCGCATGACCGAACCTTCCAAGATCAGCCTGGTGCTGGCCGACGTCGACGGCACGCTGGTCACCAAGGACAAGGTGCTGACCGAGCGCGCCGTCCGCGCGATACGGCGGCTGCGCGAGCGCGGCATCCGCTTCGCCGTGACCAGCGGCCGGCCGCCGCGCGGCATGAACATGCTGATCGAGCCGCTGGACATCACCGAGCCGATCGCGGGCTTCAACGGCGGGCTGTTCGTCCGGCCGGACCTGTCGATCATCGAGGCCAAGACGCTGTCGCGCGAGGCGGCGGACCGGGCGGTGGCAATCCTGCGCGAGCACGAGGTCGACGTCTGGGTGTACAGTGGCGAGGACTGGCTGGTGACCGACGCCAAGGCGCCGCACGTCGACCGCGAGCAATGGACGGTGAAGTTCGCGCCCACCGTTACCAACGATTTCGGGCACGCGCTGGACGCGGCGGTGAAGATCGTAGGCGTCAGCGACGACCTCGAGCTGATGAAGCGGGTCGAGAAGGCGGCGCAGGACGGGCTGGGCGGGGATGCGTCCGCCGCGCGCTCGCAGCCGTACTACCTCGACATCACCCATTCCGACGCCAACAAGGGCGGCGTGGTGCTGGCCCTGGAGCGGATGCTGGGGGTGAAGCCGTCCGAGGTCGCGACGCTGGGCGACCAGCCGAACGACGTGCTGATGTTCAGGAAGAGCGGCATGTCGATCGCCATGGGGCAGGCGAGCGACGAGGTGAAGTCGGCCGCGACCCACGTCAGCGACTCGGTCGAGGACGAGGGCTTCGCCAAGGCGATCGAGCGGTACGTGCTGGGGGACGCCCAGGGAGACGCGTCGTGAGCACCGCCGCTCCGGACGGGCGCCTGGAGGTGCTGGACGATCCGGACGCGGTGGCGCGTTGGACCGCGGATCTCCTGCTCGAACGGGCGCTAGCCGGCTCGGGACCGTTCATTGTGGCGCTGTCCGGCGGCTCCACCCCGAAGCGGCTGTACGAGGTTCTGGCCGGCGGCGACTACGCGCGGCGCTTTCCCTGGGATAGGGTCCGATTTTGCTTCGGCGACGAGCGGATGGTGCCGCCGACCCACGACGACAGCAACTACGGCATGGCCAACGCGGCGCTGCTGTCCAAGGTGCCGGTGCCGCCGGCGAACGTGTTCCGGATGCCGACCGATGGCGATCCGACGGAGGCGGCGGCGCGCTACGGGCGCGAACTGCGCGAGCTGTATGGCACCGACAGGCTCGAGCCGGGGCGGCCGCTGTTCGACGTGGTCCTGCTCGGGCTGGGCGAGAACGGCCATACCGCGTCGCTGTTCCCGGACACGCCGGTGCTGGACGAGGAAACGGCCTGGGTCGGCTGCTGCGAGCCGCACGACGCGCCGCACGCAAGGCTGACGCTGACCTACCCGGCGATCGGCAGCAGCGCCGCGGTGCTGTTCCTGGTCGCGGGGGCCGGCAAGGCCCCGGTGGTGCGCGCGGTGCGCGGCGGCGACGCGTCGCTGCCGGCGGCGCGGGTGCGCAGCGAGGGCGAGCTGGTCTGGGTGCTGGACCGCGCGGCGGCCGGCGGCCAAGGAACGGGTGGCAAGGGACCGGATCGTGGATGACCCGGCGCTTGCCCTGAAGCGCCTGGTCGGCACCGCGGCGGCGGAGCTGGTCGAGGACGGCATGGTGGTCGGCATCGGCACCGGCTCCACCGCCGACTGCGTGATCGACGCCCTGGGCGAGCGCGTGCGGGCGGGGCTGCGCTGCGTCGGCATCCCGAGCTCGGTGCGCAGCGCCGAGCGGGCGCGGGCGCTGGGGATCGGGATCGTCGGCTTCGACACCCATCCGGTGATCGACCTGGCCATCGACGGCGCCGACGAGGTCGAGCGCGGCACGCTGCATCTGGTCAAGGGACTAGGCGGCGCGCTGCTGCGCGAGAAGATCGTGGTGGCGGCGGCGCGGCGCATGGTGGTGGTGGCCGACGGGACCAAGATGGTGGACCGGCTGGGCGAGCACACGCCGGTGCCGGTGGAGGTGTCGCCGTTCGGCTGGGAGGCGACGGCGCTGCGGCTGGGCGGGCTCGGCGCCCGGGTGTCGCCGCGCCGCGACCGCGCCGGCACGCTGTTCGTCACCGATGGCGGCAACATGATCCTGGATTGCGCGTACGGGCCGATCGCCGACCCGGCGGCGACCGAGCGCGGCATCCGCGGCATCGTCGGCGTGTTCGAGTGCGGGCTGTTCGTCGGACGGGCCTCGCTGGCGCTGGTGGCGACCGCCGGGGGCATCACCCGGCATGAGGTCGCCTCGCCGCGCCTCCGGCACGAGGCCGGATGAGCACCGCGCCGCCGACGATCGTTCGCCGGATCCTGGTGGTGATGGGAGTTTCCGGATCGGGCAAGTCGACGGTGGCGCTTGCCTTGCGCGACCGGCTCGGCTGGCCGTTCCAGGAGGGCGACGCGCTGCATCCGCCCCGCAACGTCGACAAGATGCGTGCCGGCATCCCGCTCGACGATGCCGACCGCGCGCCGTGGCTCGACGCGTGCAGGGCCTGGATCGAGGCACGCCACGACGCCGGGGAGCCCGGCATCCTGACCTGCTCGGCGCTGAAGCGCAGCTACCGCGACCGGTTGTCGGACGGGCTGCCCGACGTGTGGTTCCTTTACCTGAAGGTGCCGGAAGCGCAGCTGCGGGATCGGCTGGCACACCGCGAGCACCATTACATGCCCGGCAGCCTGCTGCCGACGCAGCTGCGCACGCTGGAGGAGCCGGGTGCCGACGAGCGGGTGATCACGGTGGAGGACCGCGACACGGCCGAGGCCACGGTCGCCGCGGTGCTGGAGCGGCTATAGCCCACCTATGGCCATGCGCGGTGCGCTCGATCACGTATCCTTCATCGGGCGACCCGCATCCAGAAGCCGGGCATTCCGGGATATGGTGAACATGGATGGTGCGGCGGCGCGTGTCGCCCCGTCATCGCGAGGGGAGAGTGCCTGGATGCGGACGGGTTGGATGGTCGCGTTGGCGGCGGGCGTGCTCGGCGGCGTTACCACCGGGGCCGCCGGGGCCGCCCCGATGACGGCGCCGGCCGCCTCGCCACCCAGGACGATCCTGTGGTCGGACTCCCCGACCGCGGTGTCGGACGCCGCGACCGCGACCCGGCCGGGCGCCACGAGGATGGCGCAGGCGCAGATCAACCCCGGCCCGCTGCAGGGTCCGCTGTCGCCGCCCGCCGCGGCTGAGCCGGCCCCACGCTGCTCCTTTCCGGTGCGCCGCGTCGTGCATCACCGCCGGACGGTGCGGCGGGCGGCACCGGTGCCGGTGGCGGCGCTCGTGCCGCCACCCGTACCGCTGGTCCCGGTGGTGCCGGTCTATGCCTATCCCCCGCCGCCGGTGGTGGTGTATCGGCCGCTGGTGCCGGTGTACGGCGTCCGGCCGTTCTACCGGCCCTTCTTCCCGTATCGCCCCTTCCCCTACAGGCCGTTCGTCTACGGGGGATATGGCCGCGTCTACTGATCGGGCCGCCCCTACAATCCGGCCTGGCCCCGGGGCCGCAGCTCCATCTCGGTGACGACGATCCGGTCGGGAAGCTCGATGCAATGACGGATCGCCTCCGCGACCTCGTCCGGGGTCAGCATCATCTCACGGACGACCGCCTCCCGCTTCCCGTCCTCCGTTTCGGTCACCATGCCCGAGGCGATCTGGCCGGGGTTCAGCAGCACCACCCGGATGCCGCGCGGCGCCACCTCCTTGCGGAAGGCATCGGTGAAGCCGGCGACGCCGCCCTTGGTGGCGACGTAGAGGCTGGCGCCGTTGTCACGAACCCGGTTGCACAACGAGCCCAGGTTCACGATCGTCCCGCCCGCCCCCATGCGGATGGCGGCCTCGCGGGCGCAGAGCATGGTGCCCACGAGATTGGCCATGACTACCCGGGCGATCAGATCCGGTGCCGAGCCGGCGACGTCCCCCGCCGGAAGCGCCGCCGCGTTGACCAGCGCATCCACCCGGTCTCCGATGCGGTCGAAGGCGTGCGCGACCGCGGCGGCATCCGCGACGTCGCAGGGCAGCGCGGTGGCGGGGCAGCCGTCGCGGCGCAGCGCCGGAGGTGTCCGAGAGGTAGATCTCCGGGTCGCC
>CAXUBN010000218.1:0-4783 GCA_964249255.1 uncultured Acetobacteraceae bacterium
ACCTGCACCGCCCCGGCCATGGCGCCCACCTCGTCACGGCGGCCAACATGGGGAATGACGACAGACAGGTCACGGGCGGCAAGCCGGCCCATGGCGGTCGTCATGTGCGTGATCGGCCACGCGATGCTGCGGATCAGCACGATCGCTCCCGTTACGTTGAACAACAGCACCAACAGGCTGCCCACCGCCACCATCCACCAAGTCGTCTGGTAGACGGCCCGGCTGGCATCACCGGCCGCCGTTCCCCGCCCCTCGTTGTAGGCGAGGTCCCAGGATGTGAAGTGCGTCAGGGTCTGAAAGTCGTCCCGAGACTTGCCCTGGAAGATGGCACGGGCAGCCCCCTCCTGATTGGCGTCCTTCAAGGCCTGGATCTGCAGCGCGTCCCGTTGATAATCCGGCCATACCCGGTCGAACACGTTTGCGAAGCGGCCTCGTTCCTCACCGGCATCGATCTGCGCCTCGCACGCCTGTCGGGCGGCGGTGACGGCGGCGACCGCCTTGTGGATCTGGTCGATGACCTGCCGCCGCTCGACCGCATCGGACGGCGTCGTGAGCATGTAGTGGGACTCCCAGCGGCGGACGGTGCCGATCGCCATGCCCAACTCCGCCGCCGTCTCGGTGCCCGGCAGGTAGTCGTCACGCATGGCGGCGGTGGCGTGATCCATCGTCCGCATCCGGTCCATCGTCAGACCTAACAGGGCCATCGACAGCATGGTCAGGCAGCCGAAGCCGATGCCGAGCTTGAGCCTGAGACCCATCCCCCTGCCGCGTCCGGCCGCCATGCCCGTGAGATCCTTCTGCATGGCGCCGCTCCGAATAAACTACCGAAACGAGCCTGACACGGATGCGTGAACGAGCCGTTACGACATGAGCCCGGGTCTTGCAGGCTCACCGTCGCCGGAAAGCGGGGCGGATTGGCGTGGGAACGAGACCCATGAAGTCGGACGAGCAGGATCCCCGGCGAACCGCGGGCGCCGATCGATGTTGAAGACCGAACATCCAGGCGAGGGCACATGTCGGATCTAACGCAATCACCGATCCCCGAGTCCGATCTCGAGGTGCGACCCGATGTCACCCCATCAGCGGCTCCCCATAGGACCGCACGTGACGGCTCGGCGGCGGCCCGGCCAGGCGATCCGGCGGAAGCGCCGCAGTCGGATGGGGCGCCGATCTTCTCGACCGATCCGCTGGGCTGATCGGCGGCTCGCTGAACATCACGTATCGACCAGAGCGCATCGCGATTGCCCACCGCCATCGTCTGAGGTTCTAATCGGGCTTGAGCGGGAGTGACGGTTCATGCCGATAGCATCGATCCTGGCAACCAAGGGCAACGCGCTGGTGCGGGTGAGCCCGGACACGCCGATCTCCGCCGTGACCGAGATCCTGCACCGGAACAACATCGGCGCGGTGCTGGTCATGCGGGACGAGGAGCTGCTGGGGATCCTGTCGGATCGCGGCATCGTCCGGGCGATGGCCCTCAACCCCACCGGCGTCCGGGCGATGCCGGCCGAGCAGGCGATGAAGCCGCGCCAGCACGAGACGACACCATCAGCCACCCTCGAGGAGGCGCTCCGGCTGATGACCGAGCAACGCGTGCGTTACTTGCCGGTATTCGATGCCGGCAGGTTGGTCGGCGTCGTCAGCATCGGCGACGTCGTGGCCGAACTGCTGCATCGGAGCAGTGCCACGGTGGAAAGCCTGACCGCCTACATCAGCCAGGGCTGATCGGGCTCCCGTAACCTGGAGCCCGATCCAACGCCGGTTCAGACCATGATGCTGTCGAGCGCCGAACAGAACGACCGCATCTCGGACGTCGAGCCGACGGTGATGCGGGAGCGCGTCGGCCAGATCTTCCAGCTGCGGCCGATGTCGATCTGCCGGGCGGCGAACGCCGTCTTCATCTCCGCTGCCGGTTTCTGCCAGTCGACCATGAACATGTTGGCATCGCTGGGCAGGGTGTGGATGCCGCGCGCGGCCAGGTGTTGAAGGGTCGCGTCGCGGGCGGCGACCATCTCCTGGCGGCGGTCGGCGATGTCGGACGCCAGCATCACGCCGGTGCCGCCGGCGGCCAGCGCCACCACCGACAGCGCGCCGCTCTGCATCTCGCCGTCGTAGCGCATCATCCGAGCGTGCAGGTCCGGGCGGGCCATGCTGAGGCCCAGCCGCAGGCCGGCCATGCCGAAGATCTTCGAGAAGGTGCGCAGCACCACCACGTCCTTGTTCTGCGCGACCAGGTAGGCGGCGCTGGGCGCGCCGGCGAAATGCAGGTATGCCTCGTCCACCAGCACCATCGAGCCGGCCGGCTTGTTCTCGACCAGCCAGGCGATGTCGGCCAGTTGGGTCAGCGTGCCGGTCGGGTTGTTGGGCGAGCACACGTAGTAGAGGCCGGCATTGGGGTCGGCGGCGACCATGGCGCGCACGTCGGTGGCGTAGCGGTTCTCCGGCCGCAGCGGCACCTTGGTAACCTTGATGCCCAGATACTCGCCGACCTTCCAGGACTCCTCGAAGGTGGGGTCGGCGGTGACGAGCCCGCGACCGGGCGAGCAGAACGTCACCACCGTGCGGGCGAGCGGATCGCTCGAACCCGGCCAGGGTAGGATATGGCTTACCGGCACCCGCTCAACCGTCGACACGTTGTTGATCAGGGTCTGGCGGAGGTCGCTGGGCTCGTAGCGGTTGCCAAACTGGACCGCGGCGGCGGCGGCGGCGGCGGCCTTGGGAAACGGGCCGGTCCAACACTCGTTGCTGCCGATGCGGACCATGCCCGACAGGTCGCGCCTCACCTTGACGGGCGAGGCCGTTGCCGCGTCTGCGGTGGTTCGCGGCACCGTGAATGCGCTCGTGGCAGCGACCGCCTGCAAACCGAGCAAGGCCGAAACCCGTCCGAGCTGCCGGCGGGAGTAGCCGCGCTCCAGAAGGTCGGTCTTTGCATCTTTGGTAAGCATTGCCGTCATCGCGATCCTCGCTTGCATTGGGAATAGTCACCATGCTGGAACGGCGGCGACGTGGTCAACGGGAATCAGGCCCGTCGGCGCTCCCGCCGGACCAGTCCCGTGGTGCCAGCCAGGGTGCCCACGATGTGCCAGCCGGCACGCAGCGTGCCGGACAGGTTGCCGGCGACCTTGGAGTCTCCGGCGATGCGGCAACGATAGGGCATCGATACCTCACGGATGCGCAGGCGCCGCGCCGCGGCGCGGATCTGCATCTCGAGGTTCCAGCCATAGGTCATCTCGCGCATGCCGAGCCGCTCCAGCGTCCCGATGCGCAGCGCCCGGAACGCGCACATGTCGCGATATCGCGTACCGAATAACAGGCCGACCGCCAGCCCGATCAGATGGCCTGCCAGGACTTGATGCGGGCCCATGCTGCCCCGCTCGCGGCCGGCGCGGCCGCGCCAGGCCAGCACGAAGTCGGCGCTGTTGTCGGTGATCGGCCCGGTGATTCGGGCGGCGAGCTCGCCATGGTCGCTGCCGTCGCCATCCAGGAACAGCACGACCGTCGCTCCGAGTTCCTTCGCGTGCTCGGCGCCGCTGAGGCAGGCGCGGCCGTAGCCGCGGCGGCGCTCGCGCAGCACGACGGCCCCGGCCTCCTCCGCCTCGGCGATCGTGCCGTCGGTGCTGCCGCCATCCACCACGATCACGTGCTCGACGAGGTCGCGCGGCAGCCGAGCCACCGTGGGGCCGATCGCGCCGGCCTCGTTCCAGGCGGGGATGACCGCGGCGATCCGGTCGGGTGATGCGCCGCTCACAGGCTCCAGCGCAACCCGCAGCCCTGGCACGGCTTGGGCGGCACGTCGCCCAGCAGCGCCTCGCGGAAGTCCCTGTAGGCAGCGCCGTTCCAGATCTCGCGCAGCGTCTGCTGGCTGGCATTGCCCAGCGTGTAGGTATCGTAGCCGCGCGCCGAGAATGGGGCGATGCAGCACGGCAGGGCGCGGCCGTGCGCGGTGAAGTACATCAGCGACCAGGGGCGGCGGCACAGCGACCAGGGCTGGCTATCGTCGGCTCGCTTCAGGCTGAGGCCCGGCTCGGTGGCGCCGGACGCATCGATGGTGACGCCGAGCTCGGCGCCCAGCGCTTCCGCGGCGGCGATGGTCGCCTGCTCCTCGGCGGCGGTCTGTTCGAACAGGGAGTTGTCGGCGCGCGCCATGCCGAAGCCGGTCTCGTCGAACACCAGCCGCTGCAGGTGCACCTCGCGCACGCCCATCTCGGCGGCCAGGCGCACGAAGTCGGGCAGCTGTTGCACGGTCTCCTTCAGGCCGGTCAGCCACAGCGAGACCCGCGGGTTGGTGGCGCCGGCGCTGCGCTGGTAGTCGGTGAACAGCCGCACGTCGCGCACGATGCGGGCGAAGAAGTCCTTGCCGCGGACCTGCTCGTAGGTCCGCGCATCTGCGGCGTCGAGCGACACGCGCAGCTCGTCGAGCCCGGTCGCCACCAGCTCCGGGAACTTGCGCGGGTTCAGCAGGGTGCCGTTGGTGTTGAACAGCACGTAGACGCCGCGGTCCTTGAGGTAGCGCACCATCTGCGGCAGCTCGCGCACCAGCATCGGCTCGCCGACCCCGTGCAGCACGGCACGCTTGAGGCCCGGCACCTGGTCGACGATGCGCGTGAACAGCTCCCAGCTCATGTCGGCCGGGGGCTCCAGCGCCTCGAAGGTGCGGGGGCAGGTCTCGCACAGCAGGTTACATCGGTTGGTGACCTCGAGGTACAGGCAGACCGGCGGCGCCACCGCCTCGGTGGCACGTTCCGGGGCGACCTGCTCGAAGTAGCGGCGGGGATCCGGGGCG
>CAXUBN010000219.1:0-4766 GCA_964249255.1 uncultured Acetobacteraceae bacterium
GCCCAGGATCGCCCGCATCAGGGTGGTCTTGCCGGCACCGTTGGGTCCCAGCACGCCGACGAACTCGGCCTCCTCGATCGCGAGGCTGATCCGGTCCAGCACGACGCGGCCGCCGAGCCGGAGCGTCACCCCGTCAAGGACGATGGCGCTCATCGAGGGGCGCTCATTGGGGGACGCTCATCGGCGGGCGCTCATGCAGGCGCTGCGGTTAGTGCCCGGTCCAGCGCGTCGAGCTGGCCCCCGATCCAGTCCTGGTAGCTCCTGGCGCCGCGCGGCTCGGTTTCGGTGACGCCGAGGACCGGGACCTTGGCGTCGCGCGCGATGTGCAGCAGGCGCTCGGCGGCGGTGTCGGTGGCCTGGCTGTTGTAGATGAACAGCCGGACCCTGTGCCCGCGGAGGTCGTCCTCCATCGTCGCCACGTCGGCCGCACTCGGCTCGGTGTTGTTCATCACCGCGAGCTGGAACCGCTCGTTGCGCATCGCCAGCCCCAGCGCCGACGCCATGTAGCCGAACACCGGCTCGGTCGCGGTGACGGGCAGGCCGGCATACTTCATGCGCAACGCGGCGATCCTCTGGTCGATCGGGACGAGCGAGCGGAGGAACCGGTCGAGCCGGGCATCGTAGCCGGCGCGATGCGCGGGGTCGGCGGCGGCGAGGTCCGCCGACAGCGCGCGCGCCACCGCCGGCATGGTGCCCGGCGCATACCACAGGTGCGGGTTGTCGCCGGCGTGGTGGCCGGTGAGCGTGGCGGCGACCACGGCCTGCCGGCGGTCCGAACGCGCGGCGGCGAGCAGCTTGTCCATCCATGGATCGTAGTCGACGCCGTTGTAGACCACGATCCGGGCCTTCGACAGCGCACGCGCGACCGACGGGCTCGCCTCGAACAGATGCGGGTCCTCGTCCGGGTTGCTCAGGATGCTGGTCACGGCCCAGCTCGGGCCGGCGAGCTGCGTGGCGACGTCGCCGTAGAAGTTCTCGGCCGCGACGATCCCGCCCCGGGCTGGGCCGCCGCCCGGGGCGGCACCCCCCGCGGCGGCGATCAGGATGGGCAGCGCCGCGGTCATTCCGAGGCGGCTCAGCCGTGCTGGCGCCATGCCGCGAGGTGTCCTCATGGTCCTGTTCCCCTGCCAACCCGACAACCGTGTATCGGCTGAACGTTATAATATTAGGCAACGGCGCCGTACAGCCTGTCCAGGCCCCATCCGGCAGGCTTTTGCGGCCAAGCGGCGATTGGCTACCATCGCACCCATACAGGCAGAGGTGGCCCGTGCTCGCTCCCATGTTCTCGAAGCGGACCGACGCGCTGCTGGTGCAGGCGCAGACGCTGTGCCAGCGGCGTGGCGCGCAGCTGACCGAGCTGCGCCGCAAGGTGCTGGGGCTGGTGCTGGAGGGCGACCGACCGACCGGCGCCTATGACCTGCTCGACCAGCTGCGCGTCCACCACAAGGGAGCGGCGCCGCCCACGGTGTATCGGGCGCTCGACTTCCTGCTGGAGCACGGGCTGGTGCACAAGGTCGAGCGGTTGTCGGCCTATGTCGGCTGCGTCCATCCGGGCGACGAGGACGACCATCACCATGCGGCCCAGTTCCTGATCTGCCGCCGGTGCGGCCAGGTGACGGAGCTCGAGGATCCCCGGGTCGACCGGGCCCTGGTCGAGGTCGCGCGCGAGCATGGCTTTCGGCCTACCGGCTCGACGATGGAGGTCGAGGGCATCTGCGCGGCCTGTGCCGCCCTCCAGGCTGCGGCGGGCGCACCCACCGCAGGATAGACCTGCGCCCGCCAGTCGGGGCGTATCGCGAAAGCCACACCGTCCGGGCGAGTCCGATGCCGTCCGGCAAACCGGATGGACGGGACCGAGCCGTATCTTATAACAGTTATCTTATAACGTCTCAGAGATGGCGGGGCGCGGCAGACGCGGCGCGCCGGAAAGGATCACCCATGTCGCCACGGCGCTCGCTCGCCCTCCGAACCGTGCTGGGCGGTCTGGCGCTCACCGGCGCGCCAGCTTCGGCGCTCGCTCAGGCTACCGCCCAGGCCGCCCCGCCGACCGTCAACGCCGGGCCGTCGACCAGCATCGGCACGACGGCCTCCGGATCCGCGGCGTCGGTCACCCCGGCCGGGGAACCGGCGATCCCGGCCACGCCGGGCACCCGGACCACCGACAGCATCGACGCCGCGACGGGCATCGAGCAGGTCAACGTTCGCCTCGACCGCGCCCGCAGCCAGATCCAGCCTGACCTGGGCGCCACCGTCTACCGCTTCGGCCGCGGCGCCCTGCAGACGCTGCCGCAGGGCGACAACACGCCGCTGAACCAGGTGCTGCTGCAGGCGCCCGGCGTGGCGCAGGACTCGTTCGGCCAGATCCACGTGCGCGGCGACCACAACGAGATCCAGTTCCGGCTGGACGGGGTGCAGCTGCCCGAAGGGCTGTCGGTGTTCGGCCAGGCGCTGGAAACCCGGTTCGCGCACTCGCTGTCGCTGATCACCGGGGCGCTGCCGGCGCAATACGGGTTCGACACCGCGGCGGTCATCGACATCACCACCAAGACCGGCACCACCGATCCGGGCGGCGAGATCTCCATCTACGGCGGCGAGCGTGACTACTTCCAGCCGTCCTTCTCGTATGGCGGCCACACCGGCAACGTCGACTACTTCGTCACCGGCGACGTCCTGCACGATCGCGTCGGCATCGAGAACCCGACCGGGACGCTGAACCCGATCCACGACCTCAGCAACCAGACCCACGGCATCGCCCACATCAGCTGGACCGTGGATCCCGACACCCGGGTCAGCCTGCTTGCGGGCGCCTCGAACGAGTTCTTCGAGCTGGCGAACAACCCGAACCAGTCGCCGTCGCTCGGCCTGTCGGTGAACGGTGTCAGCGACTTCAACAGCAGCGACCTTGCCGAGCACCAGCGCGAGATCACCGACTTCGGCATCCTGTCGCTGCAGAAGGAGATCGGCACCCTGTCGGTCGTGACCTCGGCCTTCACCCGGTACAGCAGCCTGTACTACACGCCCGACCCGCTGGGCGACCTGCTGTTCGACGGCGTGTCGCAGACCGCGGCACGCTCGGTGCTGTCCACCGGCACCCAGACCGACGCCAGCTGGCGCGTGGGCGACCACCACACGATCCGCGCCGGCTACCAGATCATCGGCGAGCGGCTGGTGTCCTCCACCAGCTCCGTCGTGCTGCCGACCGGCGGCGATGGAGGCGGCAACGCCGACAACACCGACGGCGCCGGGCAGAGCAACACCGTGCAGCCGGACGGCGGCGCCGGCGGCGCCACGTCCGGTGCGCCGTTCACGATCAACGACGGCCAGGGCAAGACCGGCGGCCTTTACGGCGTCTACCTCCAGGACGAATGGCGCATCCTGCCGCGCGTCACGCTGAACTACGGCGCCCGCTTCGACGTGGTGGACGAGTACACCCACGAGAACCAGTTCAGCCCACGGGTCAACGTGGTCTGGCAGGCGACGCGGTCCACGACGGTGCACGCCGGCTACTCGCGCTACTTCGTGCCGCCGCCGTTCGAGCTGGTGGGCGGCAAGGACATCGCCCTGTTCAACAACACCTCCGGCGCGGCCGAGGTGACGCAGGACAGCATCGTCCGCGCCGAGCGGGACAACTACTACGATGCCGGGATTGCCCAGGTGATCCTGCCCGGGCTGCAGCTCAGCTTCGACGCCTACTACAAGGAGGCGGAGAACCTGATCGACGAGGGCCAGTTCGGGGCGCCCATCATCCTGTCCGCGTTCAACTACGCGCACGGCGAGGACCAGGGCTACGAGCTCAGCGCGACCTATGACCGCGGTCCGCTGTCGCTCTACGCCAACGTCGCCCGCTCGCGCGCGGTCGGCAAGGACATCGTCTCGTCGCAGTTCAACTTTGGGGCCGACGACCTCGCCTACATCCAGCAGCACTTCATCTACCTGGACCACAACCAGACCTACAGCGGATCCGGCGGCGCGGCCTACACGCTGTTCCGCAAGACCCCGTATCCGGCGCGGCTGTCGGCGGACCTCATCGTCGGCAGCGGGCTGCGCGCCGACGGCGACGTGCCGAACGGCCGCGCGCTGCCGGGTTACGCCACCGTGAACCTGGCGGCGGTGCAGACGATCAAGATGGGCGCGCGCAGCACGCAGCTCCGGCTCGACGTGATCAACCTGCTGGATCGCGTCTACGAGATCCGTGACGGCACCGGCGTCGGCGTCGGTGCCCCGCAGTTCGGGCTGCGGCGCACGATCCTGGTCGGCATCGCGGAGCGCTTCTGACGCCATCCCGATGCGACCGGTGCCGCCACGGCCGGATGGGGCCGTGCGGATCGGCCGCTTGTCGCTCCGTCATGCGTGGCCGATCCCCGCCGGCAGGGGCGATCGATATAGGCTCGGACGGCGATCTCCCCGGGTCCAACCCGCCCGGTGACATGCCCTCACGCCGCGGCATTGCCACACCCCCCGTGCAACGCGATCGGGGCACCCCATGTCTCGATGCTGCGGCACGGCATTATTGCGGGATTACCGTGCATCCCATCGTCGGAGAAACCGGGTCCGTCCATGCCCTCGCTCGTCGCATCGCCCTCGCCTGCGCTGGTGTTCCTGCATTTCCTGGGCGGCAGCGCCGAAACGTGGGGGCCGGTCGAACGGGCGCTGCCGGGCAGGCACTGCCTGCGGCTGGACCTGCCGGGCTTCGGCGGACGGGCAGACTCGGACGGCGGCCCGGTCGGGGCGATGGCCGACGCGGTGGCGGAGGCGGTGGCGGGGGC